>DZAQ01000126.1 GCA_022729615.1 Sulfurovum sp. | reverse complement strand
GCGGCAAATTATATACTCATCCAGCTCATCTTCGTTTTGTAGTCTAATTTTCATATAATTATTATACCATAACCAATATTTCACTATTTGCTTTCAGACTCATTCGTGTATTATTGGATTATTTTTTCTGGAGTATTCGCAATGAAGATTCTCTCTATCGGCAAAGAGATACGATATAAAAATCTTGATATCACATCGATAGAGGAGTCAGAACTCACCTCTCAAGAGAATCTCGATATTTATGATTATGTCATCATCAACGGTGGGGACGGAACGATTCGACGCGTCCTTAGGCATCTGCATAACCTCAACTTTATACCCAGGTTTATCCTCAATCCGGTTGGCTCCTTCAATGTGGTAGCAAAAATTCATCGTATTCCAAGAATAGAGAGTGTTCTCCAAAAACTTGCCGACAATGAAGAGATACAGATCGAAAAACACCATCTTTTTAGACTCAATGATGATCTTTTTCTCTTCTCTGCCGGCAATATGGGGGACCTGCAGCATATATTTCTCTCAGAGACATTTCGTTTTGGATGGCTCGAAAAGGGGATCGGCAGATATATCCTTGCGCTCCTCTTTTTGCTGCCTGCCCACATCGTAATGACACCGTTTATGCTTCTGAGCAAACGGCGGTTTTTTATCTTTACACCGTTACGGTTTATCAAGAAATTCGGCTCATTTTACGGGGAGGTGAATGATTTTTCGATAGACCTGCTCAATGAGTACAATATGCTGGAACTCGACGGCGATATCGTCGTAGTGCATGGTGCCCATATTACCATCAAGAGAGCAGGGAATGTGCCGATCGTGAAGGGGTAAAAAGCAAATAATATGGTAAAAATACTCTAAATAAAACTCGGGGCATCATTCGCGAAGAGGATCAGATCACCGGGTTTCGTCTCGTTGATAAGCATCTCTTGCATCTTCTCTTTACTTGAGAGTTTTTTGAGTTTATTTGGGTCTATCTCCTCTTTGAAAATAGGATAATTCAAATCCCCGGTGACGATCACCAGATCAAAAATCGCATTGATTTTTTTGGCAACCTCTCTATTGAGCGCCTCATCGACCTCGACCAAACCGGGAGTGATCACCACTTTTCTGCCGCTATATGTCGCGCAGAGCTCGAAAGATGCCATCATCCCGTCAATATTGCCATTGAAGCTGTCATCCAAGATGAGCTTGCCGCCCGCATCGATACGCTCCAGACGGTGAGCGACAGGTTTAAGTGTCGCCAAACCTTCAGCTATCTCAGCATCATCAAGACCAAATGCCTTGGCGACTTTGATAGCGGCAGCGAGATTGGTCGCGTTGAAAGCGCCAAGAATATTTGCCTTGTAGCGCACCCCGTCAAGCTCAAAACTCGTGCCCTCCAGTGTTGCCTCGATATTTTTGATATCCTGACCAAAGATATGGATAGTCTCGGTCGGTTTGATCTTGGCGCTTTGATCCACCCATGCCTCGACAAGCCGATCGCTCTGCAAAATCTCCATCTTGGTATTGCGGATATTCTCCAGCGTTCGGAAGTATTCGATATGCGCCGGTCCGATCTTGCCCACGATAGCATAGTGCGGATTGACGAAAGTCGCGATCTCGGCGATATCCCCCTCGCTCCTTGCCCCCATTTCGACGACATAGACCTGCGTATCCGCCGGCAGATCCTCATTGATATCCTTGATCACTCCGCCGAAAGTATTGACAGACCTTGGTGTCGCGTAGGTCTTGTATCTCTTTGCCAAAAGGTGCGCTATCATATTTTTGATGCTTGTTTTGCCATAACTGGCAGTCACACCGACCACACTCATCTGCTCCATCGCAACAAGCTTCTGCTTAGCTCGTCTCTTGAACCCTTCAAAGAGTATCTTCTCCATCATAGCCGAAGCAGCAAATGCCAAAATAATAGGGATAATGACCGACTTCAATCCAAATACCAAGAGGATAAAAATAGCAAAAAAGTAGAGCGCCGCGTAAAATCGCTTCACCCTGCCCGTAAAGACCAGCTTCTTGTCAAGCCCTTTATACCAAAAATACAAAAGAGGCAAATACGCCAACACCGCCACCCAGCCAAATCCGCTCACTGCTTGAGCGAACTCATACAAAACAAATGGGATGAGAAAATAGACAAAGTTCCACCAGCTCTTTGTGTGGTGAAAAACTGCGCGCCGAGGCTTGTAGCTATACCACTGCAGCGTAGTGATGAAATAATACCCGATCGCCCCTAGAAAGATCAGATAGGCAACAGCGTCCAGATAGAGCATATAGACTCCTTGTGTGAATTCAACTCTTCAAGCAAAGTTTCTCGATCTCAGATGAGATAAAAGTACCTTGCCCCAGAAAGAAGTAGTGATCCCCTTCCAGCGGAAAGAGTCTGCCTTTTGGTGTGAGAGTGACGATCTTCTCTGCTGTCCATAGCGGTGTAGCGCTATCTTGTTTTCCCCAAAAGAGTATTGCGTTGCCCTTGTAGTGAACGAAATGCTCCTCAAACTCCTCGTTGACCACATTTTTGAATGTACCGTACATCGCCTCGCTCATCCCCTTGGCATCTGCACTCACGAAGAGATTTCTCAAACGCGAGAGTCCCAGAGGCTTCAAAAGTTTAAACAGGGCTATTTTGGCTCTCACGCCAAACGGCTTGGGCACCAATATGCCCGATGAAGAGAGCAGCACCAAGCACTCAGGCTGCAGAAGCGTCGCTACCTTGCCTCCAAAAGAGTGTCCCATGATGATTTTTGGGGTCAGCTGCATCGACTCGCAAAAAGCCCTTACGATACCGGCATACTCTTGTGTGGTGAGCGTGAACTCATTTGTACTCCTGCCAAATCCCGGAAGATCCATATAGAGATGTTTGAGATTTTTCAAATAGTTGGAAAATGCCCCCATCATGATCTCTTTGTTGCTCCCCCACCCATGCAAGATCAACACCGCATCCTGATTTGCTGGATTGACAAGCTCGTAACTGAGCTCAAACTTTTTGCCTTGATAGACGACTTCCCGTGATGCCATATAGAGTGCCAATGTGATAAGATAGAGCTATTTTACCACAAAAGGGTTTATGATGAAGACTCCTCCAAAGATTTTAACCACTCCTCTGCTATACTCTAACTCATAAAACCCCAAACAGCACTATCGGAAATCTGCATGAAAAACCTTCAAAACGCTCTCCTGCTCAAGCAGCTCTACTGGCTCCAACAGCTTGGATACAGCTACACCGACACGACACTCTTTAGCGCGAAAGAGTCCGATCTGCAGCTTCCAAACACTTTAGAGGCACTCAAAATACAAGCGCTGGGATGCCATCTCTGCGAACTGAGCAAAACCCGTTCAAAGGTTGTCTTCGGAGAGGGAAACCCCAATGCAGAAATTCTTTTTGTCGGTGAAGGACCCGGAGCGACAGAAGATAGCACAGGACGCCCTTTTGTAGGGAGAGCCGGGGAACTGCTAACCAAAATGATCGAAACAGTACTCCTCATCCCCCGCTCGGAGGTTTATATCACCAATATCGTCAAATGCCGCCCCCCAAACAATCGCACCCCCTCGCCTAGCGAAGCGCACTCTTGTCTGCCTTATCTCAGAATGCAGATAGAGAGTATCAAGCCTCGGCTTGTCGTAGCCTTAGGCGCAACTGCATACAGCCACCTCACAGGGGACGAGAGCAAGATTACCGCTATCAGAGGGACGACAAAAGTCCAAGATGGCTACACCATCATTCCTACTTTTCATCCGAGTTATCTCCTCAGAAATCCCTCAGAAAAACGGCAAGCATTTGAAGATATGAAGCTCATTAAGAGCCTTATGAGGAA
>DZAQ01000125.1 GCA_022729615.1 Sulfurovum sp. | reverse complement strand
ATCCCATGCTAAAACTACAAGATGAGAACACCTCGCTAAGAGTGCTACTGCTTTTTATCGCCATTGCCTATATTTTTTCGTTTGGGGCGAGGATGTTTTGGATCTTTTATTTTCAAAGCGATCCGCAGAGTTTTTGGAATGGTGAATTGATGATCAATACCAATGACGGCTATGCCTTCGCGGAGGGTGCGCGTGATATTTTAGCCGGGCACCACGAAGCGGGCGATCTCTCATGGGTTGATTCGGCTATCTCGAAACTCACCGCATTTTTGGCTACTGTGCTACCCATCAGTTTTGAAAAGCTCATTCTCTTGATGCCTGCGATCTTCGGCTCTTTGGTCGTAGTGCCGCTGATCCTGATCGGTCGCTCATTGAACCAAACTACGATGGGCTTCATCGCCGCGCTGATAGGCTCCGTTGCCCATAGTTACTACAACCGCACGATGAGCGGCTACTATGATACCGATATGCTCAATATCGTCTTTCCTATGCTGGTGATGTATGCGCTTGTTCTTGCATTGACGCACCAGCGCAATCGCTATCTGATCTGGATAACCCTCTTTGTCGCCCTCTATCAATGGTGGTATCCTTCGGCATATGCGCTTGATAGCGCGCTCTTTGTGATGATGGTCGGATATGCGCTTGTTTTTGACAGACACAACCGTTTTTATTATAAGATAGCGCTTTTCATGCTCATCGGTATCCTCTCTCTGCCCCTTTGGGTCAAGATCGCATTGGCCGGAGCGCTGTTCGCCTTTTTTCATTTTCGCCGTGAAGATTCGCAGAGACTCTTTTGGCCACTATTTGGCAGTTTCGTAGCGCTCTATTTTGCTTTCGGGGGTATAGATGTGATCCGGGGGCTTCTGGGGACATATGTGTTCCGCGGAGCCAATGAGGAGATCGCGAGGACATCACTGCAGTTTTATAGTGTCACCTCGACCATCAGAGAGGCGGGAGATATCCCCTTTAGCGTCTTTGCGGATCGGATCAGCGGGCATACCGTCACTTTTATACTCGCTTGTGTCGGGTATCTATTGGCGCTCATCGCCTATCGTCCGCTGATCGTGACACTGCCTTTGGCGGGGCTCGGGTTTGTCGCTTTATTTTCAGGATTGCGTTTCACGATCTATGCGGTTCCTGTGATGGCGATCGGATTCGCTTTTTTGCTTCTTTGGACGACACAGCGGATAGAAAAAAGGTGGCTGAGGGTCTTGTCGCTGATCGTGCTGACGGGTGCGGCGTTGATCCCAAATCTTATGCACATCAAAGAGTATCTGACTCCTACTGTTATGGCAGCCAATGAGGTGAAGGCGCTTGACGATCTTCGCAAGAGCGCCCACAGAGAGGATTATGTCGTTACATGGTGGGATTATGGCTATCCGATCCGATACTATAGCGATGTCAAGACTTGGTCGGATGGGGCAAAGCATAGCGGTGATGTCAACTACCCCTCTTCTTTTGTATTGACCTCCTCCGATCCGCTCTCGGCTGCCAAAATGATGCGTATGTACACAGAGTATATCGAACGAGGCTATGATGACAAAAACAGAACCGCGCCCACAGACTTTGAGTACATGATGGCAAAAGAGGGGTATAGTGATCCCGAACTATTTCTAACTGCTCTCTCGCTTCCGGAAACTGCTACTCCATCAAAAACACGAGATGTCTATCTCTATCTGCCTTGGCGCATGATGGGGATATTGCCTACGATCAAACTCTTTAGCAATCTTGATCTAGAGAGCGGCAAGCAGCTCGATAGCCCATTTTTTTACTATACGCAGCAGTTTCGTCAAGAGGGGGGCGATCTCTTGTTTGGAAGCGGTATCAAGTGGAAGATGCGGGAAAATATTCTACAGGTAGGGCAAAATAGCACCAAAGTCAAAAACTTTTTTACCGTGGGGTACGGCAGTGACGGGAAGACGGTAGTTGATCGGCAGCTGCTGGATCCGTCGAGCCAACTCTCTTTGGTCTATATGAAAAACTATGGCGCATTCTTGCTCTTGGATGAGTCGTATCTGGGTTCACTCTATATCCAAATGTTTGTATTTGAAAAATATGACCCCAATCTCTTCGAGCCGGTTTTGATAGATCCCCTCACAAAAATTTATAAGCTCAAAATTTAGCTCTGCTTCTTCTCTTTTTTGATGAGGTAGGAGTAGGAGAGCATATAGACTATTATAAAAAGAATCACCGTCAAGAAATTTGCTTTTGAATTATTGGCATAAAGGGTTGGGAGCAGAATGAACGGTGCACACACACCAAGAATCATCAATGCCGTGAGGGGATTGCTGTGGGTAATGTGTCTAAAGACAAGCATATGCAGATGCCGGCTGTCCGGCTGAAATGGTGAATTTCCAAGCCGCAGCTTCCGTATAATAGAAAAAAACAGCTCCCAGACAGGATATATCAGCACGGCCAGTACAAACCAAGGGCTCACAAGGACATAATTTGCTGCCAAAAATGCTCCAATTATCGCAACTACAGCGCCAAGCAGATAGGCGCCGCCATCACCCAGAAAAATCTTCCCGTGCGGAAAATTGAAGAGAAAAAAAGCAAGAACCGAGGCAAAAATAACCGATGCGATATAGACCACATCAAAATTGTGCACCTGGTACGCCACGATACCAAAAGCAAGCAGCATCAGAAGTACAATACCGGATGCCAGACCATTGAAACCATCGATAAAATTGACGGCATTCATCAAGCCTACGATACCCAAAATACTCAAAAAAGCGCCCACGATATAGGGTACTGTGATCCCAAAGCCAAAATAGACCATAACTGAATGAGTGAGGAGAACGGCGCAAATTGCAGCGATAAATTGTAAAATCAGGCGAACCTCCGGCTTTATTGCCCTGCTAAAATCTTCAAAAATACCACTTAAAAATGCCAGAAAAAGAGAAAGCAGAAGTTTCCAGCCAAGCGGAGTGGGCAAGAAAAAGAGCAGCACAATAGCGATGCCAAGACCGCCTGATCTGGGTATGTTGTCGCTATGAAAGGCTTGTGGTTTGGACTCCTTGGGGGAGTCTATAAAGAGTTGATATTTTTTCGAGAGCGCAAGAATAGTATATTGCAATAGAAGGGAAATCAAAAAGACCCCAAAGCTTATCAATCCTATCTTAACCAATAAAGAGCCTTTTTAGGGGTATTGTAACACAAGATCGATTTGATTTCAAGGCGCCAATCTCCTGCTAGATTTGCAAATAAACTATGATATAATCAAGCGCGTCAATCAAAGAATCAAAGAGAAGGAGAGGGTCATGTTGAAAATGATGGTTGCTGTTTTGCTGTTCGGTGCTGCAAGCATGCTCTTTGGGATGTCATTGAGTGAGCTCAACGGGGCATCAAAAGAGGATTTGATGGAGATAAAAGGTATCGGTGAAACCAAAGCAGATGCGATAATACAATATCGCAAAAAAGCCCCTTTCAAGAGTTTTGCCGATGTTGAAGAGGTCAAAGGTGTCGGACCGGCGCTTGTGGAGAATATCAAAAATGATGTTCACCGCAAAGAGTCTAGCTCAAAAAAAGAGAAGAAACAAAATCTTCCACACGAAACAAACTATAATAATAACACCAAAAGGAGTACAAAATGAGTCAATTGGACGAGAAAATAGCACATTATAGCCAAGTGAACGGAGAGTTGTCTTTGGGCTTGAGTGAAGAGGAGATCGCGCTAAGTACGAAAGATTTGGGGCCATCGATCTACAATAAAGACTCCGAAATGGTCTCTTGTTCGGATAACGATGAGCTTGTAAGAGTAAGAGAGAATTTCTTGCGCAAAAAATTGGGCAGAAGCGAAACGGATG
>DZAQ01000124.1 GCA_022729615.1 Sulfurovum sp. | reverse complement strand
GTTTGTAAAGGTGTCCGCTTTAAATACAACAAATTTTACCAACAAGGATATGCACCTCAATGAGCCAAACCCTGCTTTCTCTCAAAAATGTCTCAAAAAGCTACGGCGATGCGAAGATATTAAAAAACATTGATTTAGACATTTATAATGGTGAGTTTTTGACCCTTTTGGGACCGAGCGGATGCGGGAAAACAACTATCTTGAGGCTTATCGGGGGCTTTGAAAAACCGACTTCGGGTGAAATCATCATGGACGGTGAGAAGATCAATGAGCTTCCGCCGGAAAAGAGAGCAGCCAATACAGTCTTTCAAAGCTATGCCCTTTTCCCCCATATGAGTGTCTATGACAATATCGCGTTTGGCTTGAAGATGAAAAATACCCCCAAAGAGACCATCGAAAAAGAGGTCATCAAAGCGCTTGAACTTGTCAAACTCACAGAACACAAGGTGAAGAAACCGAGTGAACTCAGCGGCGGTCAGCAGCAGCGCGTCGCCATCGCCAGAGCGCTTGTCAACAAGCCGCACATTTTGCTGCTTGATGAGTCTCTCAGCGCGCTTGACTACAAACTCCGCAAAGAGATGCAGCTCGAACTCAAAACACTCCAGCGAAAACTCGGTATCACCTTCTTGTTTGTCACGCACGACCAAGAGGAGGCGCTCTCGATGTCCGACCGGATCGTTGTCATGAAAAGAGGCGGCATAGAGCAGATCGGTACCCCAAAAGATATCTATGAAGAGCCAAAAAATGTTTTTGTTGCAAATTTTATCGGCGAAGCAAATACTTTTACCTGTGAACTCCTAGAGCACAAAGATCAAAGAGCCACCATCCGCTACAAAGACCGAACTTTCAATCTCGCCTGCACCAAAGAGCTCACTCCCGAGTGCAGCTTGCTGATCCGTCCGGAGGATTTCAGGGTCGAAAAAAACTTTGAGGATGTCAAGAGCGACAACTATTTTATCGGCAATCTTGTTGACCTTATCTACAAAGGTACAATTATCGATCTACTCATAGAACTTGATAGCGGAGAAACCCTCAGAGCAAGCGAATTTTACAACGAAGACAGTGACGCGCTTGGATATGAGATAGGGCAGCAGCTCTTCTTGTATTGGGTTGAGGGATGGGAGGTTTTACTGCCTCATGAATAACAAAATAGGAACATTTGCATCATTTTCGATCGGTATTTTGGCGCTGTGGCTGCTCCTTTTTGCTTTTATTCCCAACTTGATGGTATTTATCGCAAGCTTTTTTACCAAAGGCGAAGAGCAGTTTATCCTCTTTGATTTCACCCTTGCAAACTATGAGCGTATTTTTGATCCGCTCTATCTCTCCATCTTCTTGGACTCTTTCAAGATCGCGCTGATCACCACTGTCTCCTCGCTCATTTTGGCATTCCCGTTTGCCTACATTATCGCGACCGCGCCCAAACAATACCGCTCCATACTGCTTCTGTTTGTCATCATCCCCTTTTGGACGAGTTCGCTTATCCGTACCTACGCGCTCATCGCCGTACTCAAGACCAAGGGGCTGCTCAACGCGCTCTTGCTCTGGATAGGAGTTATTGATCAGCCGCTTGAGATCATGTACACCCAAACAGCGGTCTATATCGGTATGGTCTATACACTTTTGCCTTTTATGATACTCCCCATCTATGCCTCCATCGAAAAGATAGATATGCGTCTTTTGGAGGCGGCTAGAGACTTGGGGGCGGGGGCGATCGCGCAATTTACGAAGATTATCATCCCGCTTTCAATGCCGGGCATCATCGCCGGATCGACTTTGGTCTTTTTGCCGAGCCTAGGCATGTTCTTCGTCTCGGATATTTTGGGCGGAGCCAAAAATCTTATCATCGGAAGCTTCATACGCAACCAATTTTTGACATTTAGAGATTGGCCTTTTGGGTCTGCCGCTGCGGTACTGCTCATCGTGATAATGTTTTTGATGATCTATCTCTATACGCGCGCCACCAAAAATATCTCCCAAAAAGAGGTACTATGAGCAAGAAATTATACGCATCGTTCATCTACGCATTTCTCTATATTCCGATCTTGATACTTATCGTTTACTCCTTCAACGACTCCAAATACAGTGTCGAGTGGAAGGGTTTTACGCTTGAGTGGTACAGTAAACTTTTTGAAAATGAATCCCTCATCGAAGCGGCGCTCCACACACTGCATATAGCCTTTATCTCTGCCTCAGCGGCGACGATCATAGGCACATTGGGGGCGATCAGCCTCTATCGGTTCGACTTTTTCGGCAAAAAATTCCTCAACTCCCTTGTCTATATCCTCATTATGTCCCCGGAGATAGTGATGGGTATCTCTTTGCTGATGCTTTTTATATTTCTCTCCGTACCGCTTGGATTTTGGACACTTTTTATCGCGCACATCACCTTTTGCGTCCCCTTTGTGATCGTCACTATCATGGCTCGGATGAATGGTTTTGATATGAATATCATCGAAGCCGGCAAAGATCTAGGCGCCAACGAGTGGATCATTTTCAAATCCATCATCCTGCCCAATATCATGCCGGCGATCATAGCCGGCTTCTTGCTCGCGTTCACGCTCTCACTCGATGATGTCATCATCAGTTTCTTTGTGACGGGTCCTGATTATGAGATTTTGCCTCTCAAGATCTACTCCATGGTTCGTCTCGGTGTCAAACCCGAGATCAATGCGCTTTCGGCGATTCTCTTTGCCGTGACTCTATTTATGGTATTATTATCTCAAATCTTAACAAAGGAAAAAAAATGAAAATCATCCTTGCTTCACTCTTGCTCGCAGCCACTCTGGGCGCTGCCGATAAAGAGATTTATGTTTATAATTGGTCTGAATATATGCCCGATGCCGTGATCAAACAGTTCACCAAAGAGACCGGCATCAAAGTCAAATACTCCACATTTGACAGCAATGAAGCGATGTATGCCAAGGTCAAAACTGCCGGCGGCTCTAGCTACGATATCATCGTCCCTTCTACCTATTTCGTCAACAAAATGGGCAGAGAGGGCTTGCTTGAGAAGATAGATACTGCCAAACTCAAAAACTACTCCAATCTCGATCCGAAACTTCTCAGCAAAGAGTTCGATCCCAAAAACGAATACTCTATCCCCTATCTTTGGGGGACTACCGGCATCAGCTACAATGCCAAACTTGTAGGAGAGACTCCCATCACATCATGGGCAGATCTTTGGAATGCGAAATTCAAAAACAGCGAACTTCTCAATGACGATATGCGTGAAGTGTTCGGTATCGCGCTCAAAGTTCTTGGACACTCCGCCAACTCCACCGACCCCAAGCAGATCGAAGCGGCATACAATAAACTCAAAGAGTTGATGCCCAATGTCAAAATGTTCTACTCCGAGTCCCAAAAACAGGTCTATCTCAATGAAGAGGTTTCGCTAGGGATGAACTTCAACGGAGAAGCCTTCATGGCAAACGAGGAAAACGAAGATTTGAAATATCTCTATCCCAAAGAGGGTGCGTTGGTCTGGATAGACTCACTAGTCATTCCCAAAGGGGCGAAAAATATCGAGGAAGCACATGCCTTCTTGGATTTTCTCCTCAGACCGGAGATCGCCAAAGCGATCAGCCAAGAGATCGGCTACGCCTCCCCGAACCTCAAAGCAGTTGAGCTGCTCGATGAAAAGACCAAAAACAACCGCATGATCTATCCGACCGATGAGGATCTCAAAAACAGCGAACTCCAGATCGATGTCGGTAAAGCGCTGCCGGTTTATGAGAAGTATTGGGAGATGCTCAAAGCTACCAACAAATAAACGCCTCTCTTCCGCTTCGGACACGGTGGATATCCCTGCCGCCGTGTTA
>DZAQ01000123.1 GCA_022729615.1 Sulfurovum sp. | reverse complement strand
TATTTTGCCATCGCTTCTTTGGCGTATTTTTCACCGAGATCAAAAGCTTTCAGGTTTACTCCGTGTACTTTTGCAGGAACTTTACTCAGCATAGTATCGATCAATACTTGTCTATCGATCGCTGACATAAAAGTATTTGCGATAGCAAGAGCTACGACAGATTGGGTGATAACATTCCCCACTTCCTCTTTGGCGATTGTGATGATAGGAATCTCCACAATATTCCACTTTTTCCTATCCTCATCTGTCGGATGCACAAGATTTGGATCGACAACGATCGTTCCGCCATCAGCTACACCGTTTTTGAAAAGATTGTAGCTCACATTTGCAACTGAGAGCATAAAATCGATCTGACCATCGATCGCATATGGATAAAAAATTTCATTTTCATCCAATTGGATATCTACCACAGTCGGTCCGCCCCTTACCTGAGAGGTATAGGTAGCGGTTTTGATACCAAACCCTCCAGTGTTTATCTTTGCTTCAGCAAATATCTCACCGGCAAGCAAAACTCCCTGACCGCCGACCCCCGTAAATCGCATTACAATTCTACTCATGGTCGCGCTCCTTATATCTTTTTCTCAAAATCGTTTTGTGTAATCACACCTCGTTTGCCTTGGTGAACATTGATAATCTCTTGGTACATATCACAATACTCACGCGCTTTTGTATCTTGTTTCAAGATACCGGTTGGCAAAAGGTTAAGCTGCTCTTCCGGGCTCAGCTTGTCATATTTGGCTTTTGAAATGGTAATACTATCGATCCAATCAAGGTTTTCCATAGCATTTGCCATCTTGTTTTTTCTACCAAGGTTGATATGGCAGTTTGAAAGTGCCTCCACATACGAAAAACCTCTATGCGTCATCGCGTCAACAAAAAGCTTCTCAAGTTTCTTAGGCGCGGTCACATTCTCGCGACCGACAAATGAAGCGCCAGCAGCAATTGCCAACGCACAACCGTCAAAAGTCGGGTCGATATTTCCTGCCTTTTGAGAAACAGTCCACATACCCTGCGGTGTCGTAGGGGATGTTTGAGAGTTTGTCAAACCATAGATGAAGTTTTGGATGATGATAAGCGTAATATCGATATTTCTTCTGCATCCGTGGATCGTATGGTTCCCGCCGATCGCCAAAGCATCCCCGTCACCGGCGACACAAATTACATGCTTATCCGGATTGGCAAGCTTAACTCCTGTTGCGAAAGCTACGGTTCTTCCGTGTGTGGTATGGACTGTATTGAAATCCACATAAGAGGAAAATCTTCCTGAACATCCGATACCTGAAACAACACAGACATCATCTTTCGCCCAGCCAAGCTTCTCTATGGCTCGTATAAATGATTTTAGTACAATACCGTCCCCGCATCCCCAACACCAGAGTGTCGGCATCTTCTCCAATCTCAAATAACTATCATAATTAAATGCCATATTACAGCTCCTTCACTTTTTGAATAATGTCTGCAGGAGAGAAGGGACGACCATTTACTTTGATCAATTTTTCGATATCCAATCTTCCCATACATCTTTGCACCTCTTCGAGGTATTGACCCATATTGAGCTCAACCGTCAACACTTTATCGAACTTCTGTCCAAGGTCATGCATTCTCTTTTCCGGACTTGGCCAAAGCGTAATGGGTCTGAACATCCCCACCTTGATACCCTCCGCTCTAAGTACATTCACAGCCTCTTTGATCGCCAAAGCTGCCGATCCATAGCCAATAAGAAGGATCTCGGCATCTTCGAGCATATACTCCTCATTGAGTTCGATCTCATCTGTATGCTCATCTACTTTCCTAAAGAGTCTGTCGATGAGCTTTCTGCATGTCTCTATCTCTTCGGTCGGAAAACCGTTTTTGTCATGATGCAGACCCGTAAAGTGGTAGCGATATCCTTGAAACATCGGATTGAGCACCGCCGCCTCATCTTGGGCTACACCATAAGGATGATACTCCTCGGCTGACCCGCCAAATGATTTTCTCGGCACTATGCCCGCTGCAACCTCTTCGACAGTCGGAAGCATCGCCTTCCCATGCATATGTCCAAGCGTCTCATCCAAAAGGACGAATACAGGCTGCATAAATCTGTCGGCAAGATTGAACGCTCTTACTGTTTCAGTATAGCATTCAGCCAAAGTCCCGGCACAAACCGTAATAGACTTGTAGTCACCGTGGCTTGGGTTTTTCGCTTGCGCAACATCCCCTTGTGATACGCGGGTAGGGAGTCCTGTTGACGGACCGCCGCGCATAACATTCACAACTACCAACGGTACTTCAGCCATCTGCGCTAGACCAAGATTCTCTGCTTTCAAACTGATCCCCGGACCCGATGTCGCAGTCATAGTTCTCACACCGGACATTCCGGCTCCTATAGCAGCCGCTATGCCTGCGATCTCATCTTCCATTTGAATACATGCTCCGCCAACTTCCGGCAGAAGATCAGAAATAGTATGCATTACTTCACTTGATGGGGTGATAGGGTATCCCCCAAAAAATCTACATCCCGCATCCACTGCCGCTATTGCCGACAACTCATTCCCTGACGATATTATTTCTCTTGTAGACATTTAACTTACCTCCTTATAATCTGTAGGCAATCTAAATCCATTGTTTGCTATCGCCTCTTGTCTTGCTTTTGAACTATCTGTTAGTTTTGCAAATTTAAATTCACCCTTTTCTGCCACATAGATCGCAAAATCAGGACATGAAAGTTCACATTCATTGCATCCGATACATGATTGCGGTGCAATAACGCTTATCATCGCTCCAAGAGTCGAATTTGCATCAGCCTTCATAGAGAGTACACCTGCGGGACAGGCGTCCACACATATATCACAAGCTTTGCATCTAGCCGTATTGACCCATACCGGAGTATTCTCAGGAGCTACCATTGCTGCCATTTATTCCCCTTTTTATTTAATGTAAATTGAGTGAGATAACCTATCACTGATTCAAGAATAGCTTAGTTTATATAATGAGTTTATAAATATAAAAACCTATAGCAATCAATCTATATAAATGTTACTATTTGAAGCAAGGAGTATCCTAAAAAATCAAAGTGAAAGTGATTATTTTTGTTCTATTTTCCCTACTGCGCAAGAGATGAAACTCTTTGCCTTCGCGGATGTATTCTCAATGAAATTTAACTTCTCACAGCTGAGAGGATAGCCTAATTTTTTCAGTGCCTCACCCAACTCTTCCATCTTCTCATCTTCTACATCCAGAGTAATTTCGCGAGGAATCGTTTCTAGATTGACCTCAACAGAGCCGAAATTCTCCTGAAGTCTATTTTTGAGTGTTGTAGCACACCCTTGACATTTGACATTTTCAACCTGCAAAACTCTCTTCATGACATCCTCAAATTTAAAGAGATTTTTCTCTTCTTTGCAAGCAGCATGGCAATTACTTTGCCATTACCTCAGAGACCGCTTTGCCGATCTCTGCCGGAGAGACAACCACTTTGACGCCGGCAGCGCTCAGTGCATCCATCTTCTCCTTGGCTGTACCTGCACTACCGCTGATGATAGCGCCGGCATGACCCATTCTTTTGCCGGCAGGAGCAGACTGGCCTGCGATAAATGCAACCACGGGTTTGGTGATATTCTCTTTGATATAGGCAGCTGCCTGGATCTCAAGATCCCCGCCGATCTCACCGATCATAACGATCGCTTTGGTCTCCGGGTCTGCCTCAAACATCCCCAAAAGCTGCTTATAGCTTAGTCCGATGATCGGATCTCCGCCGATACCGACAGCCGTTGAGATACCAAAACCCTCTCTTACTACTTGGTTGGCGCCTTCATAGGTCAAAGTTCCTGATTTGGAGATGA
>DZAQ01000122.1 GCA_022729615.1 Sulfurovum sp. | reverse complement strand
AATGCTACAAAATAGCTCCACGAGATAGATGGGGCTAGTCTAATTCAATAATGATTTTTTGCTGTCCGACAGGAGCATCAAGAAATGATTCCAAATTTTCCCCGGCAAGCTTATTGTCATTGGCAACAACTTCATTATTATTGATAATACCGTCAAGCCTGTTACCATTGACTATAATGGTTCCGGATGACTGCTTGACACTTCTGTTGGCTATCATCTCCGCGAGCTGAAAAACCGCCATAGCATAATAGTCGCTGTGATTGTACCTTGTAATAGCATAGAAATTTTGTGTACCATACCAGAGTTCATCGCTGATGGCGCGTTCAAGTTTTACGAGATAGATCTCCCCTTGGTAGCGCATCATCGGTCGTTTGGGGCGAGTCTCTTTGAGTTCGTTCCGCTTGTAGGGAAATTGGTATCCGACTTTTTTGTTGAGAAATCGAGTTCCCAAAAAGATTGCCGGGATCGCGACCTCTGTTCCTTTGAGCCATCCGCTCTGCCTCAAATAGTGCGCGATACTCCCTATCGCGTCATCCGACTTGTCCAGATTGATAGTGCCGTCACGGTCAAAATCAACTGCCAATGATTTGAAATTACTCGGCATAAATTGCCCAAGACCCATCGCGCCGGCATAAGAGCCTTTCGGAGCCTTTGGATCTATCTTTTGCTTATGCGCCAAAATAAGAAAGTGCTCCAATTCCGATCTGAAAAATTCACTGCGTCTGTTTGTCTCGAAAGCGAGAGTAGTGAGTGTATCAAAGACCGGATACTGCCCCGTATTGGCGCCATAAAAGCTCTCTATACCGATAATTGCGGTGATATATTCCGGCGGGATGCCATACTGCTTATAGGCTCTATCAAGACTTTTGCGGTGTCTGAGAAGGTACTCTTTGCCCTTTTGAACACTTTGTAAACTCAAAAGATTGTGTGAGTATCGATCCCAAGGAGCATTCGAGGGGCAGACGGTTCCCCGTCTTGTGGTACGGCATTTTTCCGGAAGCGGTTTGATATCCTCATTATAAAACGAGAGGGCGGTTTGCTGGTACTCCACATCGGCAAAAAGATTTTGCAGCGCTATAGGGTCAAGTCCATTGTTTGTGGCTAATTTATGGATAAAAAGTCCAACCTCAGGATAGGAAAGATAATTTTTTGCTTCAGCAAGAGTACCAAAAAGCAATATGATCGAGAAAAATTGACGAAAGAATAGATCCATTACGACCCCTCTAAAATATTGACTATCTTACCAAAAAGAGGTCTCTGTTCGATTACAGGAGAGAGCGCCTCCTCTTTGAGCCTATGGAGTGACTCAAAAAGTGTGCGTTGGGTCTCATCTGCAATGAGTGAGCGATGAAGCATATCTTCGAGCAGACACCCGAAGGCTCTCACCTCCAATCGTTCAAAATCCTCACCGAAATCGGAGCGGTCATAGAGTGTTGCCGCTCCAAAATCGCCGAGCATGGCATGCGACTCAGGATTTATGAGAATGTTGTGCGCATAGAGATCCCCATGGCAGATCCCTTTTTGGTGGAGATGGTGTGCCGCGTTTGCGATACCGAGCGCAACCGCTGCGATATCATCGAGTGTAAATGTTTGATTTGCTTCAAAGGTATCTCTAGTGCAGGTTTGAAAATCGGGAGGATTGCCCAGATTGCGATATGCCGGCGGGATCAGCTCAAAGATGAGCGCCTCTTTGCCTTGCGGATGGTTTGCTATTTTGGCATACGGGGTATTGAGGTTGGTATGTTTGCCTGCGCTCATGGAGGCTGACATCTCATCGGCGGGATAGCCATCGCTAGTCACTTCGCCTTTGAAAACTTTCATCGCGCAATGAGTCTCTTCTCCTATCACCGCTTGCGAAATAACTCCCGAAGCTCCTTCGCCTAAGATTTTGCCAACCCTAATATCCTCCCAGACGATTTTTTTGAGGCTTTCCGCAGATCCGGATGGAGTCTGGATCGGATTGCCCGCACATGCGAGCCAGGAGAGGCGGGGGAGGGTAAAGAGCCATCTTGGAAATGAATCAAATCGATTGGCGCTGAGGCGGATAAGTTCGAGATTTGTGCATCTTTGCATCGAATCAGGCAGAGTTTTGAGACGATTGCCGGCGAGCATGAGCTTTTGCAGAGAGCCAAGATCGCCGATAGAGTCGGGGAGTTGTTCTATCTGATTGTCTGTTAGGATGAGCCATCGGATTTTGGGCGGGAGGGAGTTTTCACCGATATCCTTGATCTGATTGGATTTGAAGCCCACCATCGAAAGCTCAGGACATTGGGACAATACAGATGGTATCTCTTTGAAATTATTGCTAGATAAAAAGAGAATGCGCAATTTTTTGAGCCGCCCGAAATCATCAGGGAGAGCTTCCAACCTATTTCGAGAGAGATCCAAAACCTCTAGCGTATCGGCTAGATCAAATATAGCTCTTGGAAAAGTATCAACTCCGCAAGAGAGAGTGAGTCGTGTGGCACCCCTGAGTTCACCCGATAAAAGCTTCGTATAGGTATCCATTTTGGCTTTCAAAAATCTCAGATACCGGGTGTGACGATCGTGCTGAGGGTATTGGAGAGCTTACTGCTCTCTTTTATATCGGAGAGCTCTTTTCCCGGTTCGGTAGTGGTGATCACATTTCGCCCCAAGACTTTTTTGGTGCCGTCTTCGAGTCTCGTCCCCCAATAGGTGTGCATGATGACCGGCTCACCCTTGTATTGCCCTAGATACAAGACGATGTGTCCGGGCACATAGAGCATCGACTGGAAGGGCTTTGCATTGGCGAGAATCGCCTCTTTCTTTTTTGCTTTTGGCAGCCCAAAGAGAGAGCTGTATTTACCCTCTCCTATCTGCTTGCTCGAGTTACGGCGCAAAAAAATGCCGAACGGCGCGAAGTAGTCTTTTGTGAAAGAAGAGCAGTCGCGTGTCTGCATCAAGCCGCCCCATCCATAGGGTTCGTTCTGAAATTGTTTTGCTATCGCCGCGACATTGTTCGGGGTCATCGGGATAGGTTTTTTGACGATAAGCGTATCTTTTTGTGTGCGCGCTGCACTCAAGATGGCTCTGCCGCCGGCATCTCTTGCGGCGAAGAGATAGCTTCCCTTTTTGCCTGCCATTGGAAAAAGCGTTCCGAGTTTGACGATTGTAAGCGGCTGTGTATCGCTATAAAGCCCTAGATTATCTTTGACGACGATGGCATAACGGTTGTTTTGAAATTGTTTTTTGAAAGCGCTGTCAACGATAGCGATATCACTGCTCAAGACCCATCCATACGCAGTCGAACCGCGCACAAAAGCCCATTTTCCATCCAGCGAATAGTGGGAGATATAGAGTGGGGTATTGATGTGGTAAGAGCTGTTTTGATTGTAATCAAACGGAAACCCCTCGCCGGCTTCCTTTGGATCGTGATAGAGCGCCCTTGTAGTCGGGAGCGCGCGGACATTGGTATGCTTGGTGGTGATGGCATGTTTTTTTATACTATTCAGTGCGCTAAAATTGGAATTGGTTATCCACCCCCGCAGTTCCTCTACGGCGATAAGCCGACCCTTCTCGTCAAAACTTTCAATTTTTTGAATCGAACGAATAGGCCAGTCCATCTCCTCCCTTGTTTTGTCAACAGCTTGGAGTGTCCATGCTTTGAAGTATCTTCTGTTGTACTCTTTGTCCCAAAGCAGCTGCTCTTTGTAGGAGATGGTTTTGAGCTGTTTGGCATAAAAAGAGGGGTCTTGGGGGATCTCGCTCATATCAGCTATCTGCCCCTTTGGCATCCGGTCTATCGCACTATCGGCTCGCTTGGATTCGACGATGGTGTACTCTGCCATCCCAAAAGAGTGGAGTGAAAACATGAGAAGAAAAAATTTTATTTTGTGCAT
>DZAQ01000121.1 GCA_022729615.1 Sulfurovum sp. | reverse complement strand
ATTATCCATGTGCTTTTAATCCATCAGCGATCAACATTTTAAGATACGATTGATAGGGAATATCGTTTTTATTGGCTTGGATTTTGAGCGTTTCGATCATATCAACAGGCATTCGGATTGAAATTGTTTTGGCACTTTTTTGGAGATTGACCAAACGCACTTTTTGCGCCTTATCCCAATCGATAAAGTCGGTCGAATCATGTTCGTCCCAAAACAGTTCAATCTCTTCTTCAGTTTTTAAATCAGGAATTTTTTTCATAATAATTTCTCTCCTTTTTACCCATCGGTCGTGCCGAAATCACCCTAATTTTTTCTCCTCGCACCATAAAGGCGGCAAAGAGCAATTGTCCATCATCAGTTTTACCCAAAGCGTAACATCTACATTCCTGCTCCGAATGGGCGTTATCCTCATAGACAAACAACGGTTCGTTGAAAAAAATCTCTTCGATCCGCCAATAGTCAAGACCATGCTTGAGCTTGTTTTTGTGAATATTTCCCTCATCCCAATCAAACCCTTTTAGCCGTTCAACATCAAGACAATCAAACAACGCTTACCTTTTATAGAATGTATATATGGATTATATATATTTGAAACCATTAAGTCAAGCGACAAATTGGGAAAAAACAGAATTTTAATTTCCAAAAATATCGCCTCATATAACTATAACGCTCAATCAATTGAGTATAATACGCTCATTCCATAGAAAATCAGGGTATTTATGCGGCAGACCATAAAGGATAATCGGTTTATGAGATTTATACTCGAACGACACAGACTCTATCGCACTCTTGTCGTCGCTGGGATCGTGGCTGCGATCTTGATTTTCTTGTTTTTTCTCTACAACGAATCCCCAATGAAAAAAGGGAAATCAATCCTCTATATCCCTGCATCAACCATTGATGATCTCTCGACAAGTCTCGAAAAAAGCGGCTATGAGCTCAACAGATGGGATCGTTTTGCCCTGCACTTCGTGAGACTTCCCAAGGAGGGGTGGTATAGAGTCGATGGCAATATTGTCGGAAGGTTTTTCTTCTTGAAGGATCTGCACAAAAAAAGCGCGCACACCATCAGTGTCAAAATTTTTGCCGGCGAAACGACCGATGAGCTTCTGGGGCGCCTCTCAAGAGACATGATACTCAGCCAAGCGAAGCTCAAAGAGTTTTATCGAGAGATCTCCCGTTTTGAGGAGGGAAATATCATTGCAGACCGTTATACAGTCGCAAAAGCAGCTAACGAGGAGACGGTGATACGATTTTTGCTTGAAAAGTCAAATCAAAAAATAGACGATTTTACAAACAAACAGTTTGGCGAAGATCAAAATCACTCCGAGAAATTCTTGGATGCACTCATCATCGCCTCAATCATCCAAAAAGAGAGCAATGACATCGAGGAGATGCCCAAAATCTCTTCCGTCATCCACAATAGGCTCAAGCAAAATATGCGCCTCCAGATGGATGGGACGCTCAATTACGGCAAATATGCACGCACCATCGTCACACCCGAAAGGATCAAAAGCGACACAAGCAGATACAACACTTACAAATACAAGGGGCTTCCGCCCGGTCCACTGGGCAGTGTCTCCATGGATGCCCTCAATGCCGCCGCCAATCCGGCGAAAACGAAGTATCTTTACTTTGTACTCAACAAAGAGGGCAAGCATGATTTTGTGGGGAGTTATCAAAAACACTTAGAGAATGTCAAAAGCTTCAAAAAATATCTCAGAGAGAGCAAAGAGGAGACTCAGACCGAAGCAAACAAAGCGGCGCTCAAGGAAGAGAGCACGACACCCCCGCCTGCCAAATCCAATACCGCTTCAAGCCAAACAGAGCAGGCACAAATACAAAACAGCAAGCCAACACCGGCAAGTCCACAACCACAAAAAGAGGTCAAAAAAAGCGATACTCCTCCTAAAAAAGTGGAGCAAAATAGTTCGAATACTCCACCAAGTCCAACCATCAAGCAAGAGGAGAGTAAAAGCAGTGTCGCGGCGCTCTTTGATACTGTAGATACAAATAGCACACCACAAACGCCGGAGGGAAAATGAAAAAAATATTGATAACCAATGATGATGGCTACGAATCCAAGGGACTCCATGCACTTATCGAAGCGCTCCAGCCTTATGGGCAGATAACGGTGGTGGCGCCTGCACTTGAAAAATCTGCCTGCGGTCACTCACTCACTCTCACCCGTCCGTTGAGATTTATCGGAGTAGAAGATGATTTTTACAAACTCGATGACGGCACGCCCAGCGATTGCGTCTTTTTGGCACTTCATAAGCTTTTTGATGAGTCCAACCGACCCGATATCGTCATTTCCGGGATCAATAAGGGCGCCAACATGGGAGAGGATATCACCTACTCCGGAACTGCGGCGGCTGCCATGGAGGCTGTGTTGCAAGGCATCCCGGCGATCGCTATCTCACAGGTATGCCATGATAATTGCGAAAATATCGATCTGCTTGGATACGATCTCGCCAAAAAGGCGATTGCCACTCTGACTGAGAGGATATTTGAAGCGGGATATCCGCTGCCTGAGCGCAAGTTTCTCAATGTCAATATCCCTCCGATCCACCATTCTGAGTGCCTAGGCTACAAGATCACCCGTGCAGGCAACCGCTATTACGGCAATGACGCGCAAGTACACCACAATCCCCGTGGAGTGGAACACTACTGGATCGGTCTGCCGAGACTTGATTGGCTTGAAGCAGAGGGTCATCTCACAGATTTCGAGGCAGTAAGGCAGCGCTTCGTCTCCATCACTCCCGTGCATCTGGATATGACAAGCCATCAAGATATACAAACGCTGGAGAGCTGGCTGTGAGATTCGAGCGGTGCAGGATGCTTTTTGGGGAAGAGGATTTTGCCAAGATCACACAAGCAAGCGTACTCATACTCGGTGTAGGAGGCGTCGGAAGCTATGCGCTCGACTGCCTCTACCGCAGCGGTGTTCATAATCTCACGATCATTGATTATGACACCTATGATGAAACCAACCAAAACCGTCAAATTGGGAGTGACGCGGTTGGTATGCACAAAACAAAAACACTTGAAAAACTCTACCCTGGTATCCATACGATAGATCAAAGGATGGATTTAGCGTGGGTTGAAGCCTTTGATTTCGCTCCATACGATATAGTCATCGATGCTGCGGATACCACCAGTGTCAAGATAGCCGTCGCCCGCAAAGTCTATCCGAAACTCATCATGTCACTTGGTTCGGCCAAGCGGTACGATAGCTCCAAAATTGAGGTCGCCTCGATATGGAATAGTCACGGCAATGCTCTTGGACGCAAGATCAAGAATGAACTCAAAAAGAGCAAATTTGACCGTAATTTCACTGTGGTATTCTCATCCGAGCAAGACAAGTGCAAAGAGAAGGGAAGCTGTGTCGCCGTCACCGGCTCATTTGGTCTGATGATCTGTTCAGAAGCGATCAAAAAAATTTTGAGCAGATAGATTTTTACAATTTACTCTTGTGCACTCTTTCAATTTTGACCTTTGCTGTCCCAGCACGATGCAGTCCGATTTTTTTGGCGGCAGCTTGCGAGAGATCTATTATCCTTCCTTTGGTGTGCGGTCCTCTGTCATTGATTCGCACAACCACACTCTTGCCATTACTGAGCATGGTTACTTTGACCATCGTCCCAAAAGGAAGCGTCCTATGCGCGGCTGTAAGGAGGCTTACATTGCACTTTTCCCCACTTGAGGTGCGTCTGCCATGAAAACATGACGCATAGTAGGAAGCTTTGCCCACTTGTACTTTGGCTTTTGGATCTACCTTATATATTTTCTCGTCATCAATGATTTTTGGGCATGGTTTTATCCCCCTAAAGGGTGTATTGCAAGGCGTAGGCTCTTTACAACCCGCCAGAAAAATAAGCGGCAAAAATAGCAGT
>DZAQ01000120.1 GCA_022729615.1 Sulfurovum sp. | reverse complement strand
GACTTGGTGAGATTTGGGAAGAGGTTGAGTTTTGGGCAAATATGATGGTTCACCATATAGACAAAGACGGAACCTTGGGTATTAGAGACCATTGGGCATCAAAAGAAGATCCGACACGATGTGTGACGATCGCGGAGTGGTATAACGCCGCATTTGCTAAAATGCACAATCTAGCGCATGAGGCTGCACACAATCCGAAATATGCCGGAAGTAAATATCCCAACTATGAGATGATGCGGGATATGGGTACTTGGCTGGAAGAGAAAGATGTTTATAAGCCACACGCAAAAGAGCTGGTTGCGCATGATGGAATCATCCATGCTCTTCATATGGAATTTGACGCTTCAACGGTAACTATTGAGAATGATATTGTTAAAGCCAAAGTTCTTGGGGGTGAGGATATCAAAACTATCGGACTCAAAATGGGTGAGAAGATTGTTGAAGGATTTAGAACGCCTAGTCGTAAACTCGAAGTTTTCGCTCAATTTATGAAAGATTGGAAGTGGGCAGAGTATGCAGTGCCGTTCTATCCGCTCAATCAGGCGCAAAGAGATAAAATGATACATCTCATTTCCCAAGTTCACCATCAATTTATGACCAAAGAGAATGAATTTGCGCTCAATACGATATATAGACTCCCATATAATATACATACGCGAAGTGTAAACTCCAAACATTTGATGGAGATAAGCCAAAACCATAATCCGATTTGGATATCAACCAAAGATGCTAAGCGACTTGGTATCAAGCGAGAAGATAAGATAAAAGTGACTATCAGCGATACGGTAAGCGGGCTTGAGAGCGGATACTTCATCGCAATGGCAGTACCTACAGAGGGGATTTTGCCGGGTACGCTCGCCTGTTCGCATCACGCCGGCAGATGGAAACTCAAAAATGCCGTTGATATTCCAGGCTTTAGTCAGCCACTCGGTGTTATGGGTCTCGGAGCGCCGCTGTATGAGATGAGTATGGATGGAAAGGTGGGTACACTCAAACCAAAACAAGGCATTGATGAAGGCATGATGGAGCGAAAAGAGAGTTGGCAGTTTAAGGAGTTCAACAAAGATGTTGATAATATCTGGTGGAGCGGACTGAGCGGCGCATGGCAAAATGCAGTTGCACCTGCACAGCCGGACCCGATAGCGGGCAACCATGCATGGCATCAAAAAGTATCAATAGAGCTCGCCGGAGCAGAAGATACCATAGGCGATATCCATGTGAACTATGAAAACAATATGAAGATATATCAGGCATGGAGAGACAAATTGACGCGTCCGTTGAATGCAAAAGATACACTCAGACGACCGAAGCACTACAAGCGACCGGCATGGCCGATGACTCCAAACGCCTATTCGTTCGCCGTAACAGAATAACTTTTCAAAATGCAGGCTCTTCTTGGAGACTGTATTCCTTCAAAATAACAATCAAAAAGGGTATCGGTGACGATTATCGAGTTAAAAAATAGAAATACATTGTATGGTTTGATCTCAAGAATTATGATCCAAGAGGCGGATGAGCCATTTTTGAGATCCATCGAAGAGAATCCGGAAATTTTAGATTTACTTCCAAACTTTAAGGGATGGAACAAGAGAATAGAGCTCAAAAAATCTCTTTTGATTGAGGAGAATTTGAGTGTTGATTATGCGAATCTCTTTTTACTCCATCTTGTTCCATATGAGACCTTTTATGTCAGAGAAGATCAGATGATAGAGAGCGGCGGAGAGAATCCGGTTGCCATACTCTATGACGCTCTGGATTTTCGTGCCCAACTAGAGAGAGCAAGGGTTGTGAGCCCTGATCATATCGGTGTAGAGTCGGAGTTTATGTATATGCTCAGTTCTGCCACCATCAAAGCGTTTGAAGCGGATGACAATGAAGGGGTAACTGAATTGTTCCAGGTTCAAAGAGGGTTTTTAAGAGACCATCTTTTGAAGTGGGCGCCGATGTTTTTGATCAATATGAAACGAGAGGCGAGCACGCCTTTTTATTATGACGGCGCCGAACTTGCTCTGGAGTTTTTGTTGAGCGATTATGAATATATCTCAGAAACATTATGTAAATGATGCAAAAAGCTATGCGATTACAATTTGACCCCGGCTTGTGTGTACGAGCCAAAAGTAAATTTTCCGAGTGTACGAAATGTGTCGATATCTGTCCATCATCCGTTCAATTGGTCGATAACCTGCCGAGTTTTGCCCGTTTGACTGGAGTGGAGGCAGCCGCATGTGTAGGAGTTTGTCCCGCCGGAGCGATGAGACTTTCAGATTTTTCGGCAACGGAATTTTTCTTTCACTTTTTGAAGTCAAAAGTAAGATTTATTTCTCCGAAAATCAATCTCCCATGCGTTTCGGTTTTGAGCGTGGAGCATCTTCTCTCTCTGGCTTTGGCAAGTGATGAGACGATAAGTGTAGATTTGGATAGTTATGAAAAAGGGAGCTCTTTGCTGTTGCATATCGAAGCGATGATCGAAGAGGCAAATTTCATACTCTCAAGTTTTGGCAACAAGCGGATCGAAACCAATCTTTTGGATTTGGAACCCCCAAGCCGATCATTATCGTCAGATGGGGAGCCTGAAGAGATATCCAGGCGTGCTTTTTTGAAGCAGGCTACCCTCAAAGAGGCGTTAAAGCATAAAATAGCCTTTGATGACGCCCTCAATGCAGATGAAATTGAACGATTTGAGATAGATGCCGGAGTGATCGCCACGATCAAGGAAAAGCATCTTCCGGACAAGAGAAAAATACTTTTGACGACACTCAAAAAAGCCGAGATACCCGAGAATTTTGAGATATTACCGCAAGAGGAGATAGGCTTTGTATCTCAAAAATATGTGACAGAAGATTGCACCAATTGCCAAATGTGTTACCGGCTCTGTCCGACCGGCGCGCTGAGCAGCGACAGTAGATTTTCGTTGATACATTTTGACGCAATGCTCTGCTTGAAGTGCCATCTCTGCCACGATGTATGTGAGCCCGACGCGATTTTGCTTCAAGATGGCTTTGAGGTGAGAGAGTTTTTTGAGCCAAAGCAAAGGGTGTTGGCACTGTTTGACATCAAAAGATGCCATGAGTGCGGAGCGAATTTCACCTATAGGGGCGGAGAGCAGATCTGTCCTAGGTGTGCACTCGAAGAGGAGGAGGCGATGATGCTTCATTCCAATGCAAAAAAGATGGGTTTCTGATGCAGCCGCACGAGATCAAGCCTGATACGGCGCTCTGTACTATCATAGGTTTCAATGCCCAAACAAGTCCGCAGAGGGTCTATTTCAATAAGATTCTCAAGCGTTACGGCATCAATGCAACAGCAATCGCACTCAATATTAAAGAGGAGCATTTTCAAAATGTAATGGCAAGCGTGAAGGGATCGAAAGTCAATAGAATGATCATCTTGCCCGAATTTCAGTTGCGTGCTCCAGACATGTGCGATATGCTCGATGAGTCTGCTAGGTTGCATGAGAGGGTTGATTATATTGAGATAGAGGAGGGGGTCATCAAGGGCTTTTCTTTGGAGATATCGCTTGCCAAGCTCTTTGAAAATGCTCATTATGCGGATGATCTTGAGAGGTTGCTGGGCAGAATGTTGTTGATAGCGCATAAATGGTATGATGTGCCTTGCCAGATCGACGAGATTCCATTTTTGATAGAAAAATCGTAACAAGGAATAGGTATTATGAAATTTGATGATATAGAATCGCTCCAAAAAGAGTTTGAGGAGTTTAAATATAACCAAAACAACTGCATTGATGAGGGGTGCAGCGATGATGCGGTGGATCTGAAAGATTATCCAAGCTATACCGATGCGCTCTATGCGCTATTGATGGCGCCGGCGAGCTGCGGGGTCTATATTTCCAAGATCGATATCAAACAAATTGCGTATGACGCGGGCGAGTCGATGGCGATTCACCCGAGAAAAAGAATGTTCGAA
>DZAQ01000119.1 GCA_022729615.1 Sulfurovum sp. | reverse complement strand
ATACCTTTAGGAGGGATTATGACGCTTTTTCAACTTTTGCTTTTTGCGGCGGTCATCGCAATTTTTTATATCTTTTTCAAAAAGCTCTTTAGTGAAGATTATCCCAAGAGAGGCGTTGATTTTGAGGCGAAAAATCCCGACCGGCAGATCGGCGGGATAAGCACGCCGGATAAGATATTCTCAAAGCCCGTAGTGAAGCCGAGCCGTTCGGAAGAGCTTTTGACTATCGCAGACGAATCGGTAGCCAAAGGGGATATGCTTGAAGCGAAAAAGGCTTTGCAGAGTCTATTGGCTTTGGATGCGAAGAGTCCGAATGTGCTCAAGCGGTATGCCTATGTGCTTAGCGCAACAAATGATTTTTTGCAGGCGAAAGAGTACTATCGCGAGGTTCTCAAGCTTGATGCTGCTGATGATGTTGCCCATGCTGCTTTGGCAAATGTTTTGCATCGATTGGGAGAAGATGATGAAGCGATAGCGCATCATCAAAAATCGATCGAGCTCGATAGCGGGTATGCAGCTCACTCTTTCAATTATGCCAATACGCTTTATGAACTCGGGAAAGAGGAAGAGGCGCTGGGGTACTATCAGGAGGCTTTGCGATTGGACCCGACGCTGGAAGAGGCGGCAGAGATGATAGAGAAATTGCAACAAGGGGCTATTCATGAGTAACTGTTTTTTTGAGCAAATTGCGGTGCCGGAGATACTGTTGCGGGTCACCAATGTCTGCGGTGTCTGTTTTGATGATTTGATCGAGGGGGAGATCATCTACTACGATATGCAAAACTATCGTTATCTGTGCGCCAAATGCCATGAAAAGATCGTGGCAAAAATGAATGAAAATTGCGAATCCATCGATGAGAATGGGCTTTTTGAGTAATCTAGGAATAATAAAGTCTTCATGCTGACCGGCTCGGTATTGATCATAATGAATGAAATGTAACCTGCCGGATCGCGAAGGATTTGGGACAATGGAAGAGAGATGCGAAAGAACAAAAACAGTACACTTTCATGCGCTTGGCATAGAGGAGTGTTTAGGCGAAGTTGATTCTGACCGGCAGGGACTCAGCGATGAAGAGGCGCAAAATCGCATCGGTCAATGCGGTAAAAATGTGCTCCCTCAAAAGCCCCCCAAGGCGATTTGGCAACTCTATCTAAGTCAGTTCAAAAGCCCTCTTATCTATATTTTGCTTGTTGCGGCACTCGTTTCTTATATGGTGGGGGAGATGAGTGATGGACATTTCATCCTGGCAGCGCTGCTCATCAATGCTGCCATCGGAGCTTATCAAGAATACAGTGCGGAGCAAAAAGCGCAGAGTCTCAAAAAGGCTGTCAAAACGATCTCGCTGGTTCTGCGCAGCGGTTCTAAAGTAGAGATATCGAGCGAGGATGTAACGATCGGCGATCTGGTCTATTTGGAGTCAGGCACGAAGATCCCGGCAGATATGCGTCTGATCGAGACTAATGATCTTCGTATAGATGAATCGCTGTTGACGGGGGAGTCTTTGGAAGTTTCCAAAGATGCTGATTTCGTGAGCAATGATGAGAAGCTCTCTGTGAGCGACCGCAAAAATATGGTGTATGCCGGAACCCATGCGGCGTATGGCAGAGGCATCGGAGTGGTCACGCATATCGGGATCGATACACAGATCGGTTCTATTGCCAGCCTGCTGGCTGAGTCGCAAGGGGGTGTGCCGCCGCTGGTAACCCGCGTGGAGCAGTTCTCTCTGTTTTTCACCAAGGTTATCGTCGCTATCGTGGTCGTGTTGGTTGTCTTGGGAGTGATCCGGGAGATGGAGATCAGGGAGATCTTCCTCCTCTCGGTCGCTTTGGCAGTGGCTGCGATCCCGGAGGGATTGCCCGTGGCGATCACGGTGGCGCTGACAGTCTCAAGCATGGTGATGTCCAAACGCAATGTGATCGTACAAAAGCTCTCCGCGATGGAGGGCTTGGGATCATGTACGGCTATATTGTCGGACAAGACAGGTACGCTTACTCTCAATCAGCTGAGTGTCCACTCCTTCATCACACCGGAACATATCTATGCAGATGACGAACCGGTCGATGATATAGTTTACAAAGCCGCCATTCTTTGCAATGAATCAAGCCAAAAACTAGAAGATGGCAGAACTATTTTTGTAGGCGATCAGGTGGATATCGCGCTTGCTAGGTATGCGATGCAAGGAGGATCCGAGTACGGCTTGCTGCCTCAAAAATATCGCAAAGTCGCTATGATGCCCTATGAGTCCAAAAACGGATACAGCGCCGTAAGCTATGAGATGGAGGGTCAGATACACCATTTTATCAAAGGCTCACCCGAAGCGGTTATGCAGTATATGGATCTGGGGGATCAGCAAAAAGAGCAGCTGCACAAGAGTGTAGCGCAGTGGGCAGAGAAGGGGTATCGGATCATAGCTCTGGGTCATAAGATCGATCTGAACCGATCGATAAGTTTGCAGGATTTTGAGTATTTGGGGCTGGCAGTGATGATCGATCCGCTCAGACCTGAAGCGCGTGATTCTATACAGAGCGCGCAAGAGGCGGGGATCAATGTCATGATCGTTACGGGCGACCATCCGGGCACAGCCTTTTCTATCGCAAAAGAGGTGGGGATCGCCGAAAATGAGTCTGAAGTGATGACCGGCAGAGAGCTTGAACTCTGGGAAGAGAGAGGCGGAAGTGTCGAAGAGATAGGGCGCAAAAAAGTATTCGCGCGCGTATCGCCAGCCCAAAAACAAAAACTGGTCACACTTTTTCAGGAGATGGGCAACTATGTCGCAGTGACCGGTGACGGGGTCAATGATGCCCCTGCGCTCAAGTATGCCAATATCGGTGTAGCGATGGGGAAAGCCGGCACCGATGTCGCTAGAGAGAATAGTGATCTTATCTTGATAGATGACAATTTCAAATCCCTAGTCGATGGCGTGAAAGAGGGGCGGGTCTCCTATGACAATATTCGAAAAATTATTTTCTTGATGGTTTCGACAGGTGTGGCAGAGATCATTTTGATCATGACTTCGATGTTTCTGGCTCTGCCGCTGCCGCTGCTGCCGTTGCAGCTGCTCTGGCTCAATCTGATCGCTGAAGGGCTGCAAACCATCTCTTTGGCATTTGAAAAAGCTGAACCGGACATCCTCAAGCGAAAGCCGAGAAGCCCTGATGAGCCGATCTTCAATGCTATTATGGTCAGGCGTATTTTGGTAAGCGGTGTTTATATGGGTTTTGTGGCTTTCGGGACTTTTTATCTCTTGACGCAGCTTGGTTATTCGGTAGATCAGGCGAGAAATAGCACTCTTTTGCTGATGGTGCTATTCGAAAATCTGCATGTGATCAATGCGAGAAGCGAAACTTATTCTCTTGGCCGCATCAACCATTTTTCCAACCATTTTTTGATCGCTACGATCTTCTTGACCCAAGGACTCCATATACTCTGTATGCATATCCCTTTTATGCAAAAAACACTGCATATCGAGCCGGTGGATATACATTTGTGGTTGGGGCTTTTGCTGCTCTCAGTTGGACTGGTGGTCATCATGGAGATCGACAAATGGCTTGCTAAGAAAAAATTGTACGGTATCTGACCCCCCCCATTACTCCCTATTTTGTTATTGTATTGTTATACTTTTGGCGTATAGTTTACTTTTATGAAAAGGCTGGCAGATGCAGTGGTATGAACCGGAAGTTTTGGAGCTCGAAAAGAGAATTAAAAATGGCGAGATCGGCAAAGGCGCCAACCTCTTTTATGGCAGTTCCTCTTTGAGAGAGTGGGAAAATATTCAAAAAGACTTTTCTTTATATCAAGTCGAAAATATTGCTTTTGGCGGATCGACGATAGAGGCGTGTGTCTATTTTTTCGAGCGCCTTGTGGTGCCTTGTGAGCCGAAATCGATCATTTTTTATGCCGGAGACAACGATGTCGGCAATGGCGTGTACCACTCTGATATTATGGCTCGTT
>DZAQ01000118.1 GCA_022729615.1 Sulfurovum sp. | reverse complement strand
TATTTGGATTTGCGCCATGCAAGAAAAATATCTTTGATGACCAGAGCGGCACAAAAGAGCCAGAGGATATCCATAATGACATTGCGTTTGTACTCAAGACCGAAGTAGAGCAAAGGCCATCCTATCAAGATAAAATACTTTGTGTAGTAGAAAAATATGATTCCCGTCCCATAAATTTCCCTCAAGACTTTTGACATCTTTTGCCCCCTATTGATTTTTTCACTCTCAAGTCACTCATCAAATATATAGCGCTTCTGCTTTACTTTGACTTGCGGCGGTACACGGTGCGTCTCAAAGTAGTCATACCCCTCTTTGAGATTGGACCAAAAATCAAACCAACGATGCGACCTGTACCGCTCCATCGCCTCCGCGTTCATCCGAAAGGGGAAGATATGCACTCCCACCCTCTCCCCATTCTCATCCAACGCTCGCTCAACGAGTTCATATATCTCCTCTATCTTCTCATCCGTCATCGCGAAGCACCCCACCGAAAGACATCCTCCATGCACCATCAAAGCGCTTCCCGTGCGGTGGTGAAGCCTGTCAAACTCATTGGGATAGCCTATATTGAAAGCGAGATGAAATTGACTGTTTGGATTGAGCCGCTCTTTGGTAACTTCATAAAAACCCTCCGGTCCCTGCTTGTCTCCCTCTTTTTCCTTGGGTCCCAAATAGCCCGATTGACGGCACACTTCATAGGTTTGCAAGAGCTCAAATTTCTCCCCTGCTTTGATCCAAAGCTCCAGCTCCGCCGTGTATTTGAAAATCCTGATAAAAACAGGATCACCGATATTAGCGCCCAAAAGCGAGAGCCGCTCCTCCATCGTAGGCTGCGGGGGCTGCGGCAGCGTAACATTTGCTTCTGTAATATTCTCCTCCAACTGAGGAGTCGGTTGATCCTGCGTCACATTTGCTTCGATCTGGGCTTTAGGAATTTGCACATTTTTTACGCTTTTCCACGGATCACTTTGTCTCTCCACCCCTCTTTGCCATCGCCACCACTCGACTCCCCACACTGCCAGCAGGAGTATCAACAGCCGTACAAAAAACCAAACAAAATCCCTTTTCATCACTCTTCAAGTTTCGAGAGCGCCTCTGCGCAACAGTATGCCGAGCTCCATGCCCATTGGAAGTTGTACCCCCCTACTCTTCCGGTCACATCAACCACTTCACCGACAAAATAGAGTCCTTCACACTTTTGGCTCATCATCGTATCTCGGTCGATCTCATCGGTTGAGATACCGCCTTTGGTCACCTCGGCTTTACTATACCCGAAAGTTCCTGCCGGAGCAAATGAGTATTGTTTCAAGCCCAAAATCCGCGCTACCTCCTCCTTGGTAAGCTGATCTACGACGCGATCAGGGATATCGAGATGCTCCAAAAAGGCCTTTGAGAGTCGTTTTGGCATGGGCAAAATCGTACTGAGCTGTTTTTTGGAGCCGAGGAATTCACGCAGCGACCAGCCCGGCAGAAAATCGATCGTAATCGACCCTTTCTCCCAATAGAGCGAAGCATCCAGCACCGCAGGTCCACTGATGCCCTTGTGGGCAAAGAGCAAAGCGCCGCTGCAAATCTGTTCGCCAACAGTGATATTCACCTCCGTAGAGACCCCGCTCAACTCTTTGAAGAAAAACTGCTCTTTTTGGAGTGTCAGCCCCACCAAAGCAGGAGCCGTCCGCTTGATGGTGTGTCCGAATGATTGCGCCACCGTGTAGCCGATCTCATCTGCGCCCAATAGAGTGAAGCTCAGCCCGCCCGAAGCGATCACGACATTTTTGGCTCTGAAGGACTTTTTTTCGCCATGAAGATAGAACAGCCCCTCTTTTTTTTCAATATGAGCGATCTTTTCATGCAGCAGGGTCGTATGTTTACTATTTTCCCGCTTGAGGATATCGAGGAGTTCACTCGCGCTTTGCGGACAAAAATAGTGACCATTTTTGCGCATCACAGCCACAAGACCCCGTTTTTTGAGCCACTTTAGCATGGCATGCTGATCAAATCTCTCAAGAACTGCGCTGACAAAATCGGGATCACCCAGATAGTGATCTGGAGTGACTCTCTCATTTGTAACATTGCACTTTCCGCCGCCGGAAACCAATATCTTCGCACCCGCCTTACTGTTGCCCTCGAAGATCACGACATCTTTGGCGCCGAGCATCGCACCCGTCATCAATCCACTCGCCCCCGCACCGACTATCGCTATTTCAATCTCTCTATTCATAGAGCAATTATATCCTACAACTACACAAAAAAATCAGAGGAAAATGGTGCATCATCGATCGAATCTTGCTATAATATCAAAAAATATGCGGAGAGTTTTTGAGAATGCATAGATGGGTTTGGTCTATTGTAGTGTTGTCTCTAAGCAGCGAGGCAAGTATGTTTGTCATCTCGGACAAACAGGGCAATGTCATCAAAAAACGCGAGCTAACACAACGCAATAACCAATTTCTCAAACAAAGCGCTACAGAGTACTCCTATCAAGCCATTTATGACGAACTGCACAAAGACGAGCACTTCGCACTCATCGCACAGGCGGCAAATGAACGGCTAGCTCGCATCAACAAAGAGCGCGAAGCAGCCAAGGCGCGTGGAGAGACCTATCAACTCAGCCCTGAAGACCAAACAAAACTGCTCGCCGATGCCCATATGCTCAAAGGCGGCAGATATGTGTGGGGCGGTACTTCACCCGAGGGATTTGACTGCTCCGGATATGTGCAGTATCTTTTCAAAAAACAGCATATCCATCTGCCCCGCACGGCGTGGTCTCAGTCAAAAATAGGCGAAGAGGTGCATATTTCACAGCTCAAAAGAGGCGATCTGCTCTTTTTCAATACAGACAAAAAACGGGGGATACCCGTCTCGCATGTAGGGATCTATAACGGAAACGGCAGCTTCATCCATGCAGCCTCCAGCAAAGAAGGTATCATCATCTCTCCATTCGCAGGGCGGTACAAAGAGTGTTTTGTCACTGCTAGGCGCATTATAGAGTCATCCAAAATCGCATCCGCACGCTAGAGCTAAATCTCCAAATATGACAAAAGCCTTCACCAGCGAACCGCTGATAGAGATCCTCACTTGGGCACAAATGGAGCTCAAAAACTCCGACACTTTCGTGATGGAGGTTTTAAATCCTGATATCGGACGAGGTCATTATGCAGGCAGGCTCTTGGCATTGGACGGGATCGAATACATCTATCGCAGCTACAAAGCTTGGAGTGATATGGCGGAACTCCTCTCTTGCCGTCTGCTCACCCCAACCACTGCAGGAAAAAACACTCTCATACTTACCTTTGAAAAAATCGATAGAGCCAAATCGTTTCATGCCTCTTCGAAGAGTGATGAAAAATATGGCACCGATACAGAATTTTCTCAAATCCACAAAAATGAAGAACCTGCGTTTTTGTATCCATATCTGCAGGCACTGAAAAATGTCAAAATCAAAAGTCGAAAACGAATCCTCAATCTAGGGATCAACAGAGGGGATGAATTTGACCTCATCCGCCAAATAGTACCCCAAAAAGAGTACCTTGATCTCGAACTCGTCGGTATCGATATTTCAAAGAGTGCGATAGGTGTCGCAAGAGAGCGGTTTGACGAAGACAATGCCGCTTTTTATGCGCATGATATCAATGAACTTGCTTCGCTCCATCTAGGTCGATTTGACCTCATCATCACGATCGGAACGCTCCAAAGCTCCTCATTGGAGTTCAAACCGCTCTTTGCCTCACTTGTCCAAGAGTTTCTCACGCCAAATGGCGCGATGATCATAGGATTTCCCAACTGCCGCTGGATGGGGGGCGAGATGCTTCATGGCGCCAAAGCCCCCAACTATCCCTATCCGGAGATGTCGATTTTGATCAAAGATATCTACTACTGCAAAAAATATCTCCAGCAAAAGAAATTTCGTGTCACCCTCACAGGCAGCGACTATCTCTTTTTGACTGCGACAAA
>DZAQ01000023.1:14480-16050 GCA_022729615.1 Sulfurovum sp. | reverse complement strand
AATTTTTATTATGTCAAGCAGAATTATGATTTTTGTTATCAATTTGTTATTAAATAGTTATTTTTGGAAGAAGTTGAAGAAAATGTTGATCGAAGGAGCGCCGAGCCCGCAAGGACTCAGTGCTTTTGGTTCTTAGAAGACGTAAGCAACACCTACATTGATTGTATCAACTGTTACATCTGCAGTGTTAAGAGCAACACCTACATTGTCGATCGTATCATCATAGAGTCTTGTGTAGTCAGCAAATACAAGAACATTTGCAGTTACAGCATACGCTGCACCAAGACCCCATGCGAAACCATCTTCGTCTGCCAAGTTATCATCTGCATCATCAGCAGTAAAAGTTGCATATCCGAGCAATCCGTAAACGATGAATTGATCAGTTACAGCATACATTGGTTTAGCGAAGATCGCGAATACTTCAACATCACCATCAAGTTCTACTGTTGCATTTCCAAGATCAAGCTCAGGATCGCTCAAAGAGTTAGAGTATCTCCCTTCGATAGCCAAGTACTTGTTGAGTACTACACCTGCTGCAAGCGCATAGTTGTCAGATGTAATTTCTGCATCAAGACCACGCTCGTCGCTAGCCTCAGCCGATACATTTACATAAGCAGCGCCAACATAAAATGCCGGAGTCCAAGCTGCTTCTGCTACTGCTGGAACCTCTACTGCTGGCTCTTGAACTGGAGCGATATCACCACCCGCGATTGCGAATGAACTCATTGCGAATACAGCTACTGCTGAAAGAACGATTTTTTTCATTGTGTTTCCTTTTTTTTGGTTTGTACGAGGCATTATAGCATAGATTTTTCCAGAAGTCAATAGCTTGTAGATGAAAAATGAACAAAATGTTAACAATCCAATTGCCCTATAGTATTATGCATCACTTTTTGACTCCGTATAGAGGTGTGTCTCAAAGAGATATTGATGCTCCCTAGGAAGTATCTCATAGATATTGTGCGCCATGTCTCTGATCTCCCACAGCGCTGCTTTGTTTGATCTGAGGTGCAGGAAGTTTTGCAGCGAACGGGCGTTGATCGTCCAGGTGAGTTCGGTTTTGTAGGATTCGGGAAGAGCATACTTGGCGATATCGTTGCTCACCCCGCTCTTTAGAATAGCCTGCAGGGCATTGAGCGCTTTGATGGAGGCGCTATCTACTTGAGCGTTATCGGTAAGTACGATAAATCTCTGCGCTGCAGCGAAATCATCTTCTGCGAAAGGCTCACACTCTTTGAGCTCTTTGAGGGTGTACCGTGTGCTTTTGACGCTAGGGCTTGCCATGCGGTGCCGTGCAAGCTCCTGAAGAAGCGCTCTGCTTACGCCTTGGATATAAAATGTATAGACGAGGTGCTCTAGTGTGGATGCGTGTTTGAACTTATTGCCGACTCTATCAATGAGGGCTCTGTCTTTCTCCCCCCCCTCATCGCCATTCTCAAAGCTCTGCCAGCAGGTGCGGATCGCATGGGCGCATACATTGAGCGGCGTATGGTGCAGAAGGGTGATTTGCATTTTGTCTCCTTGGTTTTGTCGTGATTTGATCTGTTGTTGCTTTTTGATATCGAGGAGC
>DZAQ01000023.1:0-14380 GCA_022729615.1 Sulfurovum sp. | reverse complement strand
GGGGTGACCGATGGAGCCGACAGCGCGTTTTTTTTCATTTGAGGAGGATTTCAGAGATCCCTTTGCGAGGGATAGAGACAGGGTGCTTCACTGCAGTTCATTCCGGAGACTGGAGTACAAAACCCAAGTCTTTCTCAATCACGAGGGGGACTACTTCCGCACCCGCTTGACGCATTCGCTCGAGGTGAGTCAGATCGCAAGAACTATCTGTCGTATGCTTGATCTGCGTGAGACGCTTGCTGAAGTGATAGCGCTTTCGCATGATTTGGGACATACGCCTTTTGGGCATATAGGCGGAGATGTGCTTGACGGACTGCTCAGAGATGACGGCAGACCATTTGGGTTTGAGCACAACTTCCAATCTTTTCGTGTTTTGACGAAGCTAGAGCAGCGATATAAATCATTTGACGGGCTCAATCTCACCTTTGCGACACTTGAGGGGGTGCTCAAACACTCCTATCCCTATAAAAAAGAGTATTTGGCGGGGATCGATGATCGTTTCGCGCTCGATAAGCACCCTTCGCTTGAGGCGATGGTGGTAGATCACGCGGATGAGATCGCTTACACGAGCCATGATATCGATGATGGGATAAAATACGGATTGATCTCTTTTGATGATTTGATGGAGAGTGAATTGATCCGGAGTATTGATGTGATTGTGCGAAAAGAGGGTATCCGTCCGGATGAGAGGCTCTATCGGCACCGCTTTGTCGCGGCTTTGATCAAAATGCTCGTAGAAGATCTCATAGCCAATTCAAAAGAGGCCGTAGAGGGTTACCCGAACGAGTTTCCGCAATGCGCCAAGATCGATAGCGGTGAAAAAATTCCGGTAGGTTTTGGCAAGGAGATGGCAAGAGCGCTCAAGATACTCAAGGCGCTGCTCCATAAAAAGCTCTATCGCCATCAAAAAATCGCACAGAAGATGTTTGCCGGCAAGCAGTGTATCAAAGGACTCTATGGAGCCTTCCGCGAAGATAGTGATCTGCTTCCCCCAAGGCAAAGAGAGCTTCTTGAGGTGCGCAGAGGCGAGAGGGTCGTCGCGGACTATATCGCCTCCATGACAGATAGATTTGCGCTGAAGCTCTATCATGGAATTTATGGATATTCAATAACGGGGTAAATTGGGATGTCTGGAGCTATCTTCTCCAAGAGGGAGAATAATTTTGATCTCTTGCGCCTGTCATTGGCGATCATCGTGGCTATCGTACATCTGGGATATTTGAGCCAAAATCCGCTGCTGCTCAATGTGAGCCAACTCTTGAGCTCTGAGATAGCGGTCGAATCGTTTTTTGTGGTGAGCGGATTTTTGATCTTTATGAGCTATGAGTCATGCAGTTCCATCAGAGAGTATGCCCTCAAAAGAGTCAAAAGGATTGCCCCGGGATATGTGACGGTGATCATAGTGTGCGCATTTGCCGGATACTTTATCTCTGAGAGAGAGGCGGTTGAATATTTTGGACTCGATTTTGTCAAGTTTCTTTTTTTTAATCTGCTCACGCTTAATTTCGTAGCCCCGACGCTTCCGGGTGTTTTTGACCAAAATGCTTGGCAGGCGGTCAACGGTGCACTCTGGACCATCAAGATAGAGTGGATGTTTTATGCGGCGGTACCGCTTATTGCAATGATGCTTGCTAGGTTTAACAAAATAGCCGTACTAGGCGGAATATACCTGCTCTCCTTTGCCTGCTCCTCCGTCATGTTTTGGTATTTGGAGCAGAGCGGCAATACGGATCTGTTTTTACAACTTCAAAAGCAGCTCCCGGGACAATTGGTCTATTTTGTTTCGGGAGCTTTGCTCTATTACAACTATAGTTTTTTCAAAAAATATGCCAATTGGCTCCTGTTACTCTCTGTTCTCTTGCTGATCGCCGAGAGGTTCGGATTAAATATAACGATAGTTTATCCATTACTATTATCTATATGTATCATATATGCAGCAACGATTTTGCCATATCTTGGAAATTTCGGAAAGTTCGGGGATCTTTCGTTTGGGATATATATTTGGCATTTTCCGATCATACAGAGTTTTGTTGTTTGGAACTTATTTGAGAATGTTGCGGCAGGGGTATTGTCGCTGATGGTGACCCTCTTCGCCGTAGCTTTTCTCTCGTGGCATCTTGTCGAGAAGCGATTTTTGAACCCCTCCTCGCACTATAGGGTCGCAGAGGAGGAGAGTAAAAGTTCTATTTGAATACGCGCGCGAAAATTTTCTCTACATTTTTCGTGTAGTATCCAAAGTCAAAACACTCTCTTATTTGCACCTCGGTGAGTTTTTCGCGCAGTTCACTGTCGGCTAGGAGATATTGCAGATAGAGGCTCTCGCCCTTTTCGTTGGTGGTGGCTTTGCCTTGCTGTATCTCTTCCCACACCTTCATGGCATTTCTTTGGATGATCCTGTAGGCATCCTCCCTGCTCACTCCGGCTTTTGGAAGTTCTAGCAGGACTCGCTGTGAAAAGACAAGACCGCCTGTGAGATTGAGATTTTTCATCATATTTGCCGGCATTACGGTGAGGTTGGCAATGACGCTATTGAAGCGGTGCAGCATAAAGTCTGTCGTAATAAAGCTATCGGGCAGCCAAAATCTCTCCGTTGAGGAGTGGCTGATGTCTCTCTCGTGCCACAATGCGACATTCTCCATGGCAGGGATGGCAAATGCTCTGATAATTCGTGCAAGCCCTGTGATGTTTTCTGTCAAGATCGGGTTTCGTTTGTGCGGCATCGCCGAGCTGCCTTTTTGTCCTTGAGCAAAGTACTCTTCGCACTCATAGACCTCTGTTCGTTGCCAATGGCGAACCTGTACCGCAAATTTTTCTATCGAAGAGGCGAGGAGAGCCAGCGCCGTGGCGAGTCTGGCATAGCGGTCTCTTTGTATGACTTGGTTGCTTGCCGGTGCGGGTTGAAGTCCAAGTTCGGCACATGCCAACTCTTCAAGCTCGAGCGGAGCATGGGCGAAATTGCCCATCGCGCCTGAGATTTGACCTACGCGTATCGTCTCCATGGTTTGCTCAAGGTTGGTGAGGTGTCGCTGCATCTCATCATACCAAACCGCCAAAACCAATCCAAAAGTGATCGGTTCTCCATGAATGCCATGGCTTCTGCCCACCATCAGAGTAAGTTTATGCTCGTAAGCTCTTTTTTTGATCGACTCCATCACCATCTTGACATCTTCGATGATAAGCTCAAGACTAGAGACCATCTGAAGCGCTACGGCGGTATCGACCGTATCGCTGCTCGTCATACCGTAGTGAAACCAGCGGCTCTCCTCGCCAAGTGTCTCTGAGACAGAGGTGGTAAATGCGATAAGGTCATGACGAGTGACAGCCTCTATCGCATCGATTCGTTCTATGGAAAAGCCGGCATTTTTTATGATTTTTGCGCAATCATCATCGGGGATAAGCCCCAACTTATTCCAAGCTTTGACTACAGCCTTTTCGACATCCATCCATGCTTGGTATTTTGCCTGCATTGTCCATTTGTCGCTCATCTCTTTTCTGGCGTATCGTTCTACCATCTATTGCTCCACTCTCACTAATTTTGGGTACTATTCTATCCAAAATGCTTTTATGAAGAGGTAATGATGCCATTTGTCAAGAGACGCTTTAGTGTTGCCGAGGAGATGCCCGCTTTTCTTTATCTGATCAGGCAGCATCATCTGACGCCTCCAAATGCACAGAGCCTTATACGCAGGGGGCGGCTCCTCGTGGATGGCATCTCCATGGTTCATCCGGGAAAGAGAATTTGCGGAGATATAGAGCTTGTATTTTTCGAGCCTGCAAGCAGAGGAATTGCTCCTGTTTTTGAAACGAATGATTTTGCTCTCTTTGAAAAGAGCAGCGGTCTGCTTGTGCATCCCAAGACGATGGAGACAGAGTACTCTCTGCTTGATGAGATCCGTCACTTTTGCGGGAGCAATGCCAACGCAGTCCATCGCATAGATATGGAGACATCCGGGATCGTGATGGCAAGCAAGCACAAGGGTTCCGAGTCAACACTCAAGCTTCTCTTTGAAGCAAGAGGGATACAAAAGTCATATCTCGCTTGGGTGGATGGGTATCTGGATAAGCCCTTCAAGGTCGATGCGCCGCTATTGGTGCGAGAGGACTATAGCGATGATAAACACAAAATCTGTGTTGATGAATCGGGGAAAGAGGCATTGACCTACTTTGAGCCATTGGAGTATGATCATGGGCTTGACGCAACCCTCTTGGCATGCTATCCGCACACGGGGCGAACGCATCAGATTCGGGTGCATTTGTTTCACGTGAAACATCCAATTTTGGGTGATCCCCTCTATGGAGTACCATTCAAAATAGCCAATGATTATCTAGATGGAGTATTGTCCCAAGAGGAGCGAATCGTGCAAATGGGCGCTCCTAGACTCCTGCTTCATGCGCAGAGTTTGAAGTTTCACTATGGATCAGAATTTGAGATTTATAGCAAAATCGATTTTAGAGATGCAAAAAACTTGATCACTCCAAAGGAGAGAAGAAAATTTAACAAATAGTCACTTCTCCTCATCGCTTCTGGAGTCATAGATAATCCATCCCAAGCCAATGATGGCAACTATCGCAATAAAAATAATTAAAAATTGATCAAGTCCTGGCATTTGTATCCTTTGATTCTAATTCTTGTTCTCTGAGTTGCCCGCATGCAGCACTGATATCTAGCCCCTTGGATTCTCGAATCGTGCAGAGTAGTCCTCTTTGGGTCAGAAACTCTTGGAAAGCGATCATATCCTTTGCCGCCGGTCTCTCAAACTCTGTTCCGCCATATGGATTGAAATAGATAAGATTGACTTTTGCCTTGATGCCATCGAGTAGTTTGAGGAGTTTTTTTGCAGCTTTGATGTCATCATTGACATTTTTGATGACAAGATATTCGAACATCACCCTCTTTCTATCATTGACAGGAAAGTTTTTCACTGCCTGAATGATGGATTGGATATTGTAGGCTTTGTTGATGGGCATTAACTTTTCGCGCAACTCATCGTCAACAGCGTGCAGAGAGATGGCAAGGTTGATGCCAAGTCCCATCTTGCCGAGCTTTTCAATCTTTGTACTCAAGCCGCTTGTTGAGACTGTTTGTCTATGCGGAGCGATCGCCATCCCATCAAGGTCGGCAAATATTTTGATGGCTTTTGCGACATTGTCAAGGTTGTCAAGCGGCTCTCCCATGCCCATGTAAACGATGTTTACACGGCGATTGGCATCAATGTCATTGTCTTGCTTGATGAGAAGAAGCTGAGAGACGATCTCCCCTGGAGTGAGGTTGCGTATGAAGCCGCCTTTTGCGGTGAGACAAAAGGCACACCCCACCTTGCATCCCACTTGAGAGGAGATGCATACGGTGTAGCGTTTGTGGTGTTTGATCGACCCATCTTCATTGAACGCAGTATCTTTCATCAGAAGCAACACTGCCTCGATGGTGTGTCCATCTGCAAGTTCGAAGAGATATTTTCGGCTCCCGTCACTGCTGTTTTGTACCAATACGGTTTTCAGAGGGGTGAGCGTAAATCTCTCCTCTAGTTCTAAGCGCATCTGCTTGGGGAGGTTTTGCATCTCGTCAAACGAGGAGGCATATTTGTGATAGACCCAGCTATAGAGCTGTTTCACCCGAAAAGAGGGGGTGATCAATGCTCGCAGCTCCTCTTGAGTGTAGTCTTGAAATATCTGTTTCATCTTGTATCGCTTTACTGATCTATTTTTCGAGTATTTGGAAATTTTGTGTGCATGAATTGGGCTATCCGCTCTTTTGCCTCTTGGTGATTGAGAAGAAATGTTTTGTGTGCCTCTTGATCGCAATAGTTTGTGACGATGAAAATCCCTCCTGCCGGGATACCAAAAGCTTCTGCCGTATTCATCACGGAGTAGAACTCCATATTCTCCAAACCAATATTTTTTTCTAAATAGTATTTTGCGACTTTTGGATCAACTGTAATGTAGTTGCTTGAATTGATTATTGTTTCACGTGAAACATCATTTGCCGTAGAGATGAGATTGTCGATCGGGGTATAAGTGTTGTGGGTGAAAAAACTATTTTCGATGTTGGAGGCAGTTTTTGATTCGACGATATCAAATATATTCTTTTTCCCATAACTCCCTGCAGTTCCTACAAACAGGAGAAATTCCGGCGGATTGATCATGCAGAGTCGCGTGAGGTTGATGGCTGCATTGACGAGACCAACCCCGATGGGTGTCGCAAAATCAAATTGTTCGATATCTCCTGCGCAAATTATCATCGGCTAGAGTCTTACAGGGATATTTTCGTTGTGAAGATAGGTTTTGAGCTCCATAATATCTATCTCTTTGAAGTGAAAAATCGAAGCAGCAAGCGCGGCATCCGCCTGCCCGACCAAAAAGGCATCTTTGATATGCTCCATAGTGCCCGCACCGCCGCTGGCAATGATGGGAATATTGACCACTTCGTTGATCATTTTATTGAGCTTGTTGTCAAAACCCATCTTTGTGCCATCAGCATCCATGGAGGTGATCAGGAGTTCGCCGGCACCCCTTTCGTATGCCTCTTTCGCCCAAGAGATCGCATCTATGCCGGTGTCATTGCGTCCCCCATGGGTAAAAATATGCCACTTCTCATCCGATATGCGCTTGGCATCTATGGCGACGACAATGCACTGCGAACCAAAGCGTTTGGCGGATTCGTTGATAAACTCAGGCGACTTTATGGCAGCGGAATTGATACTCACTTTGTCGCAGCCGACATTCAAAAGATTGTAAATATCTTCGAGTTTTCGGATCCCTCCGCCGACTGTCAGGGGTATAAAAACCTCTCTCGCCACTCTTTTGACAACATCCACGATAGTATCGCGCCCCTCATGGCTGGCGCCAATATCGAGAAATGTAATCTCGTCTGCACCCTCTTGGTTGTATCTTTTGGCAACCTCTACCGGATCGCCGGCATCTCGAAGCCCAACAAAATTGACACCCTTCACAACTCTGCCATTATCGACATCCAAACAGGGGATGATGCGCTTTGCAAAATAGTCCATATCCGCTCCCTTTGAAATCGATTTTAATAAGATATTTCACTCTTTATGCTAATATTATACAGAAATATCCCTAGATTAAGGCATTTTATAGTATGATAGAGTCCGATTTAGCCCAATTTGCCAATAAGCGATATGGTCAAAATTTTTTGAAAAGCGATTATTATATCCACCAAATCATCCAAGCGATGCCCGATGACGATCTCAAGGTTGTAGAGATCGGGCCTGGCTTAGGTGATTTAACCAAAGAGCTCGTAAGAGCTAGAAGTGTCATGGCATTTGAGGTCGATAAGAGATTATGCGAGCATCTGAGCATTGCGTTTAGGCAGCCCATCGAAAAGGGCGAGCTCAAACTCCAATGCGGGGATGTGCTTGAGCATTGGGTTGCTGGAAGTTTGGCGGATGAGCCCTATCATCTGGTAGCAAATCTCCCATATTATATAGCAACCAACATTATCCTAAGAGCATTGAAGGATCCTAATTGCCAATCTATATTGGTGATGATCCAAAAAGAAGTTGCAGAGAAGTTTTCAGCTGCAGTCGGAGAGAAGGAGTTTTGTGCTCTTTCTGTTTTGGCGCAGACAGCAGGAAAGGCATCGATCTGTTTTGAGGTAGAGCCGGAAGCATTCGTGCCCCCTCCGAAAGTAACTTCCGCAGTGCTTTTTATAGAGAAAGAGCGCACACAAAGTAGTGAGAGTTTTGAGGCATTGTTGAGGATCGCTTTCGGGCAACCTCGCAAAAAACTTGCAAAAAATCTCATGAGCGCCTTTCCGAAAGATAAAATCGAAAAAATTTTCGAGAGGTTGGATTTGGATCCAAACCTGCGACCCCATGAGACCGAGACATCTTTCTACCATCACTTACATAATGAATTTAAAAAGGATATTTTAGATGGAGAACAACCAAAACAACGAAAAGAGCGCGCAGCCACAAGAGGGCAACAGAGCAGACCAGCCAAATAGGCGGCCAAATCCGCACAGAACAAATACGGCTGAAGGTGCAGGCGCACATCCAAACAGAAGACCAAACCAGAACAAAAAACCGTATCGCCCCAATAATAATCAAGGCGGCAAACCAAGAGAAGGGGCGGATGCTACAGAGCAAAATAGACAAAACCCCGATAGGCAAAATCAGCACAACAATAGGGACAGCCGCCAACATAGAGGTCCAAGCCAAAACAGTCGACCGACCAACCAGAGCAGTGGCGGAGAGTCCGGAGGCGCAGGGAAAAACTTCTCAAACAGAGGGGGAAAAAGCAGAAAGAGCGACCCTATTCGTGTAAGCGAGGAGATGAAGAGATCGATTGCGGCAAACAAAGAGGCTGCAGAGGCGAGACTCAATCCATGGAGACAAATCGATCTCAATTCCACAGGAAAAGTGCGCTTTACGCCGCTTGGCGGACTCGGGGAGATCGGCGGCAATATCGCAGTGCTTGAGACCGAATCAAGCGCGATTATCATCGATGTGGGTATGAGTTTCCCTGATGAGAGTATGCATGGTGTTGACACGCTGATACCCGATTTTTCATACTTGCATATCATCAAGGATAAAATCAAGGCGATAGTGATCACGCATGCGCATGAAGACCATATTGGCGCGCTCGCATATCTCTTCAAAGAGATGAAGTTCCCGATCTATGGAACACCGCTCGCGCTTGCGATGATCGAGAATAAATTTAGTGAACTCTCATTGCAAAATGACATAAGCTATTTTAGATTTATCACAAAACGAGAGCAGTACGAGATAGGTGATTTCAAAGTAGAGTGGATGCATATGACGCACTCTATCATCGATGCCTGTTCATTGGCGATAGAGACACCGGCAGGGACACTCATCCATACGGGGGACTTCAAGATCGACCATACGCCGATCGACGGCTATACGGCTGATTTGCAGAGATATGCCTATTATGGCGCCAAAGGAGTGCTTTGTCTCTTTAGTGACAGTACAAACTCTTACAATACAGGCTTTACAAAGAGTGAAGCAACAGTAGGCAATACATTTGATATGCTCTATATGCTTGCCAAGGGGAGGCTCTTTATGTCAACCTTCTCTTCGAATGTGCACCGTATCTACCAAGCGATGGAAAAAGCGATCAAACACAATAGAAAAATATGTGTCATAGGCCGTTCGATGGAGCGAAATATAGAGATTACCAGAACATTGGGCTACATCGATATCGATGAAAAGTATTTTATCGAGGCGCATGAGATCGGCAAATACCCTGACAACGAGATCATGGTGGTGACAACAGGCTCACAGGGGGAGGATATGGCGGCGCTCTTTAGGATGGCAACCAATGAGCATAGACACATCAAGCTCAAGCCGACCGATACCATCATCATCTCCGCCAAAGCGATCCCCGGCAATGAGGCTTCTGTCTCAAGAATGATGAATCATATCGTCAAGACAGGGGCAACGGTTCGCTATCAAGACTATGCCGATATCCATGTATCCGGACACGCGTCGCAAGAGGAGCAGAAGCTGATCCTCAGGCTTGTGCAGCCTAAATTTTTCTTGCCGGTGCACGGTGAGTACAACCATATCGCGCAACATGCCAAGACGGCTGTCAAGTGCGGTGTCAACGAGAGAAATATACTTTTGATGAGTGACGGCGACCAAGTGGAGATCACCCCGAAATATATCAAGAAGGTCAAGACTGTCAAGACAGGAAAAACTTATATTGACAACCAAAACAATAGAGAGATCAAAGATGATGTTGTCATTGACAGACAAAAGCTGGCAACAGACGGAATCGTAAATATAGTATTCCAGATATCTGAGCAGACACAAAAGCTAGTCGGAAAACCGGTTGTGATGACGCACGGTTTGGTGCCGGATAAAGAGGATAAGAAATTTGCCGAAGAGGTCACGCAGCTTATCGAGACATTTTTGCTCAATGCAAAACCGGATCAGATCGTAACTTCTAGAATCCTCGAGGATGAGATCAGATTGATCGTGCGTAAACATATCATTCGTATCAAAAAACTCTATCCGATCATCATTCCAACGATTTTTTATGTATAATTTGAGGTTGCTCTCAATATAAAATTGCCAAAAGAGGTTGTCATGGATTTGCTCAAAATCGCAAAAGAGACATTTCAAATCGAGGCTGAATCGCTTTTGAGCGCTGCGGGGGAGCTTGATGAGCGCTTCTTGGAGGCTCTGGAGCTTATCTCTGCGACACAGGGAAAGCTGATCATCGCCGGAGTAGGCAAGTCGGGCTTGGTGGGCGCAAAAATGGCTGCTACTTTCGCCAGTACGGGAACGCCAAGCTTCTTCCTCCATCCTACAGAAGCGCTGCATGGGGATCTTGGCATGATAAGCCGAGGCGATACCCTCCTTGCGATCAGCTACAGCGGAGAGAGTGAAGAGCTTGTCAAGATACTTCCCCATATCAAACGATTTGATATTCCGTTGATCGGCTTGACCGCCAATGCAGGCTCGACGCTTGCTCAATATGCCGATGTAGCGCTTTCGATCGCAGTTGTCAAGGAGGCGTGTCCTTTCGGGGCGGCGCCCACTACCTCTACGACATGCACGATGGCGCTTGGCGATGCCTTGGCAGTAGCAATGATGCAAAAACGAGGCTTCAAAGAGGAGGAGTTCGCCTCCTTCCACCCCGGCGGTTCTTTGGGTAAAAGATTGTTTGTTAAGATCAAAGATATTATGCGAAGAGATGCGCTTCCTATCGTAGGCGAGGGGGAAAAACTCAAAGATGCTATCGTCGTAATGAGCGAAGGGAGGCTAGGGTCGGTATTGATCGTGGACTCCCGTGAAAAATTGGCAGCGGTGCTTAGTGATGGGGATTTGAGGCGTGCTTTGATGCGGAGTGATTTTGATCTGAATGCTCCGGCGCTCCTGTATGCAAACAAAAACCCAAAGATTTACACCGACAGCAATCTTCTCGCAAGCGAAGCGCTGGAGATCATCGAGGCAAATCGTATCCAGATGCTGGTCATAACTCACAGTGACGATACTATCGCCGGTGTACTGCATATTCATGATTTGATCAATGCGGGGATCAAAAGTGTCCATTTGACAAAGGAGAAGGCGTGAGGCTCAATAAATATATTTCCCACAACAGCAAATACTCCAGAAGAGAGGCTGATGCGCTCATTGAAGAGGGCGCAGTTGTAGTTGATAAAAAAGTGATCAAAGACTTTGGATACGATGTGGGCGAGGGTGCGCAGGTAGCTGTCAAAGGAAGAGCGATCAAGCCCAAAAAAGAGTTGACAATGATCGTTTACAATAAGCCAAAAGGGGTGCTTGTCACCAAAAAAGATGATCGGGGACGAGCGACGATTTACCATAAGCTGCCAGGGAAATATAGAGATTTTATCCCGGTTGGAAGACTCGATTATGCCTCCGAAGGTGTGCTGATACTCACCGATTCGCCCAGTGTCGCTGATCTGTTGATGCGCAGTCAGCTGCCGCGAACCTATAACCTCAAAATCGACAAACCCGTGAGTGAAGAGATGATAACAGCGATGAGTGAGGGGATGGAGCTCGGCGACGCAAGGGCGGGGGCGCACAGCAGCAGCAAAATCACATCGATGAGCTTCAAGCCGTTTGTCTCCTTCGAGCTGCGCAATGAGGGCAATAGCAGCTTTACCAAGCTCAGAGTGACCATCTCGGAGGGTCAAAATAGGGAGCTGCGGCGCTTTTTTGCCCATTTCGGGGCGGAGATTTTGGATCTAAAACGCGTTGCCTTCGGGGAGATCGAGCTCAACAACCTTCCAACCAATAAGACGCGCTATTTCACCCGCAGAGAGTACGACGATCTGCATAAATTTCTCAAGCAAAACCAATCCGCCAAAGAGCCCGCTCGCAAAGAGTCTAAAAGACCCAATTAGTCTGATGGAAAATCTGTGAAACTAGCAATGAAGTATCGTCCGTCCGCACTTGACGAGATGGTAGGACAGAAAAAATTGCTCGGTAGCGATGCTCCTTTGCGGCGGCTCATCGAATCGGACTCGGCTGGACACCTCTTTTTGTATGGACCACCGGGATCCGGCAAAACGACTCTGGCTCGAATCGTTGCAAAAATGCTCGAAAGACCCTATTTTGAGATGAACGCGACAACCTTGAAGATAGAAGATGTGCGAAAAATCTTCAAAGACTACGCCAATGCACTCCAAAAACCGCTTCTCTTTATCGACGAAATACATCGCCTCAGTAAAAATCAGCAAGAGGTGCTTCTGCCATTTATGGAGAATAATAGCGCGCTTATCATGGGCGCATCGACTCAAAATCCCTACTATAGCCTCACAGCCGCGATGCGTTCACGAGCGCATACTTTTGAATTTGAACCTATTGATGAGGCGGCGATGGAGGAGTATTTGGATCGTGTCGTGCGAACGGAGGGGATTGCTGTCAAGCCGGAAGCCAAAGCATTTCTGCTCTCCTCAAGCAGCGGGGATGCAAGAGCGATGCTGGGTCTGCTCGAAAGCGCGGCAGCGATCGAAAATCCAATTTCACTCAAGACGCTTACCGGGATCCGCCCACATGCGCTGCAAGCAGGATCCGCGCAGAGTGATAGCCATTATGAGCTCACTTCGGCTATGATCAAAAGTATTCGCGGAAGTGATGTGGATGCCGGACTCTACTATCTGGCGCGATTGATCGAGGGGGGAGAGCCGGCAGAATTTATCGCGAGGAGATTGGCGATCTTGGCAAGTGAAGATATCGGCAATGCCAATCCAAATGCCCTCAATCTCGCAAGTGCGACACTGAATATAGTCAAATATATCGGCTATCCGGAGGCTCGTATCACGCTTTCGCAGCTGCTCATCTATCTGGCATCTTCTCCAAAATCCAATAGCGCCTATCTGGCTATCAACAAAGCGCAAGAGGCGGTGCGAGGCGGGAAGATCTATCCGGTACCGCCACATATCAAAACCCATGCAAAAGAGTATCTCTATCCGCACGATTTTGGCGGATGGGTCGAGCAGGTTTATCTGGAGAGACCGCTCGTTTTTTATGAGAGCAAAGGTGCCGGATTTGAAAAAAATCTTGATATGTGGCGTGAGAAGATCACAAAAAAAGAGATTTAAAATCTCTCCAACCGCTCTTCTGCCTCTCTTTGTGAAGTTTTGCCGGTGAAGTAGTCATCCTCTGCTGCTGTAACTTCCGCAAGAAGCCTATTTTGGAAATCCTCCCCGATGATACGGTCTTTCGCAAAATTTTTCATAGCTGAGAAATTTGGGAAAAGAGAGAGAAACTCCTGCTTCAAAGGGCTTCTGTGCCAAATGTTGATATGGTTTTCTTGCGGAGCGAGAGTGAGGTCGAGTATCGGCTGTCCGATGCTGTCTTTGCGGTGATATTTGGCATCCTCTTTGATGGATGCTTTCTGACCAAAGACAGTCGGGTCGGCATCCCCTTCTGATTTTTGAAGATATCCAACAAAGAAATATCCAAAGAGCGCACCGACGACGATGAGGAGTATAAATTCAGATCTCACCCAAGCTGCCTAAAATGAGTTGAGTGCATCAAACGCCTGCTCTTTGGTCATTGTGCCCGAGAAGTAGGCGTTTTCGATCTCATTGATTTTGGCTGTAAGGTTTTCTTGAAACTCCGGATCGATAATACGGTCGCCGACAAAGAGGCGCATTTGGTTAAAATTTGGAAAAAATTGCATAAATTCCTTATGAAGCGGGCTTCTCTTCCATGTTTCGAGCTTCTTTTCAACAGGGGCATTTTCGAAGACTAAAATAGTTTGACCTATGGAGTTTTTGCGGTGAAAGGACTGATCTTCGCCGGCAATTTTCTGCTCTTTTGCAATGGCTTCGCTGGCGTCTGTATCAAGCGTCTTCACAAACCCGATGAGAAAATATCCAAGTGTCACGCCTATCACTATCATAATGATGAGACCTTGACTCATTCTAGCCTCCAATAAATTTTATGCTAACAAATAAAATACTTGAATGATTGTATCGTACTAAAAATTAAAGAGCGCTAATGGCTTTTTATTTGAAATATACCTATGAGAGGCTAGAATACTCAGTAAAAAGAGGAGAGAGTATGGAGAGTTATGAAAATGTTACTATTGTCAAAAAAGTCAATAGTTATTTTGACGGGAAAGTTACGAGCAGAACACTGAAGTTTGGGGATGGCTCCATCAAAACTTTGGGGGTGATGCTGCCGGGAGAGTATGAGTTTGGCACGGGTGATCCTGAATTGATGGAGATATACAGCGGCGATTTGGAGGTAAAACTTCCAGGCTCAGAGGAGTGGCAACGCATCCAAGGAGGCGAAGAGTTTCGAGTGGAGGGAGATGCGAAGTTTCAACTAAGGGTTGTAAGTTTGACGGATTACTGCTGCAGTTTCCTCAAGGAGAAAAACTAAAAAATATGATTCGGGTTTTCTGGTTCTGC
>DZAQ01000022.1 GCA_022729615.1 Sulfurovum sp. | reverse complement strand
TTTATCACTTGTATGCTAATATTTGAACTCAATAAGAAAATCCAAAGGATACCGATGCAAGATTTGAGCAAATTTGAAATTCCAAATATCGTACGGCTTGAAGAGAGTAGTGCCAAATTAGTCAAAATCATCATTTCCAATGATCATGCGGATGCTCAGATCTATCTCTTTGGAGGCAATCTCGTCCATTTCCAGCCCAAAGGTGAAGAGATGGTGATCTTCGAGGGCACAAGAAGCGAAATGATCCCCGATATGACACTCCATGCCGGTATCCCGATCTGCTGGCCATGGTTCGGACCCCATCCGACAGATAGCTCCAAACCGCAGCATGGTTTTGCCAGAAACAAAGAGTGGCAAGTGCGAGAGGTCACACAACTCTTAAGCGGAGAGACGAAAGTGATCTTGGGATTGAATGAAGACAGAGATACGCTTGAGCTCTTCCCTCATGCTTTTGATCTGGAGCTTGCTTTTGTGATAGGCAAAGAGCTCTCCATAGACCTTCGCACTACCAACTCAGGTGATGAGGCGATCTGCTTTTCACAAGCGCTCCATAGCTATTTTTGGCTCTCTGATATCGCTGAAACCTTGATATGCGGAGTCGAAAATACACCGTTTGCGGATATCACTGATCCCGGCATGCTCAAATCCGAAACCGCTTCGCTGAAGATAGAAGGGGTGATCAACCGTGTCTATCTCCCCACTCTAGCGCGGTGCGAGATCATAGACAGCGGACTGAAACGAAAGATATTTATAGACAAAAAAGGCAGTAACTCAACTACGATTTGGAATCCATCCGCCAACAACAATCTGCATGATTTGCCGGGTGAACTCTATAGAAAATTTGTCTGTATCGAGAGCTGCAACACGAGAACTGACAGTATCGCCCTGCCCTCCGGAGCTGCCCATCATATCAGACAAATTATCTCACTTGAAAGGGAGTAGTTCAGATGTGATGGTTGACCTAAATCAAAATATCAACTATAATATATGGTTACAATAATCAAAAATTCACATTATCTATATTTTAAAAGGTAAAAAAATCATGAAATCTACAAAATACTACAATCCACACGGCGAAGATATCCTTGATGAAAAGCTTTATGGCGGCGCACCTACGGGATTTGTGGACTTCAACAGATCCAAATACAAGTGGGACAGCAATATCTATGATTTGATGAATGCCAATACTTGGTTTCCGTCTGAGGTCAACACTTCAACAGAAAAAAAGAATTTTGATCAGCTTTTGGAAAATGAACAGCAAATCTATAAGATGACTTTTGCGCAGCTGAGTTTCAATGACAGTGCCCAAGAGGAGTATTTGAGTGATTTCAGGAGACTCGCGAACAATCGTCTCGTCAAATCGGTACTGAGCCTACAGATCATGCAAGAGGTCAACCACTCCAAAAGCTACGCAGTGCTGCTCGATGCGTGCGGGAACTCTGAAGAGGTTTTCAATCTCTACAAACACGATGAGGCGCTCAATAGAAAAAACCAGAGAATCGCAGAGCAGTTCGCCAGATATATCGAGGGCGGTTCAGCGGATCAGATGCTTCTAAGCGCCATGGCGAGCGTCAACCTTGAGGGAATCTACTTCTTGCTGGGATTTTCCTATATCTATGTGCTTGGCGACAAAGTCCCTGGTGCGAGAGATATGATCAAATTTATCGCCAGAGATGAGCTCAATACCCATCTGCCGCTCTTTGCCAATATATTTAGAACGCTCCAAAAAGAAAACAGTATCCAAACGGCTACCGTAGATAAAGTCTATGAGATGATCCAAGAGGCAGTGGAGATAGAGCTTGAGTATGGGAGATACCTTCTGCACAACTATCCCATCATGGGTCTTACGGAGGATCTCATAGAAAAAACCGTCTATAACTACGCCAACGACAGGCTGCGCAAGATAGGACTTGATACTATCTTTCCGGAAAACCCAGACACCTATCTCCAGCAGCTTGTCAACAAACATCTCCAGATGAACAGTGTCAAAAGCAACTTTTTTGAGAGCAATGTTGCCAACTATGCCAAAGCAAGTATTGATTTGAATGATTTTTAAAATTTTAAGACTACTTTAAAGGAGCAATTGATAGACTTTGTGTAAGTTTATCAATAGTTTAAATACAGCGATAGATTGATGAATGGCAATTATCATCAGAGGAGTATTTATGCGACTTTGGATTATACGCGTGCTTCTTACTGGAGCTATCTCCTCTTTCTCTCTCCTCTATGGTGCCGAACTTTACCCTCAAAATGACTATCTCACAGCAGATTGGAGCGGTACACGCTCCGCGCTTCATGACTCCGGTCTGCAGATGGGTCTCTCTTATACGACCGAACCTGCGGTTTTGCTCTCCGGAGGATATGACGAGGGAAGCAGTACTTATCTGCACAATATCAACTTCGAGTTCAAAGCCGACCTTGAAAAATCGTTCGGCTGGGAGCAGACCACCTTTCTCGCCAAAATCTCCAGCCGTCATGGGGACAATCTCTCTGAGCTCTATGTGGCGCCTGGGGGCACGCCGGACGGACGATATATCTATGGCGAATACTTCAATAAAAGCCAAGAGGTTTACGGCGGGCAAAGAACGAAATTGGTCAACCTACAGCTTACATATCGACCAAATGAGAATTTGAGCGTAGATATCGGCCGCTTGGTGATGAATGACCATTTTCTGCGTTCGGATATTTACTGCGACTTTATGAACAATTCGACTTGCGGCTCCCCCAAGGGCGTATTTACACCCTATGCGCTCGATGCATATCCCGACGCAACGATGGGACTCCACGGCAATTGGAAAGTAAACGAAGAGATACAAATACAATTGGGTCTCTTTGACGGCGGCTGGACCAAACAAAATTCAAACGGTTTGGATTGGGAGCTTGGTCTAAACGGTACCGCAATCGCCGGCGAAATAGACTATTTCCTCCAAAGAGGATCGGTGTACGGTGAGCAAAAAGTGATCAAGGCGGGCATCAATCATCATAGCGGTGATTTTAATAATTTTAAAACGGGTGACCAAACAAGCGGCAATAGCGCCTATTATCTGCTCGCTGATTTAGGCGTCTATTCTGAAGGCGAAGCTTCCGATCAGGGTCTCTCGCTTTTTCTCTCTTATGTATATAATCCCGATGAAGAGTTGGCAGGATTGACACACTTTTACAATCTTGGATTTGTTTATAAGGGTCTCATCCCCCAAAGGGATAGTGATAAATTGGGCGTGAGTTTCGTCTATGCCAAACATTCCAAATATAACACATATACGGATGATTTCCTCCCCGGAAATGTGCGAGGGGATGAAAAGATAGTGGAGGTAAGCTACAATTACTATCTCCCCTACGGCATTCAAATCATGCCGGATATTCAGTATATCATCAATCCAAACGGCGCTCTCAATTTTGATAATGCCCTCATAGCAGGCATGAAGCTAAATCTGAATTTCTAAAATCAAGGAGAAGTGATGCAGAAAATTACTCTTACGGCGCCGCTAAGCGGTATCATCTATCCGATCGAAGAGGTTCCTGATCCGGTATTTGCCCAAAAGATGGTGGGCGACGGACTCTCTATCGACCCGACAAGCCATACACTCTTTGCGCCGATCGACGGTACCGTAACACAGCTGCACAGCGCGATGCATGCGGTGACACTCACGCACTCAAGCGGGCTGGAGGTGATGATGCATATCGGCATCGATACCGTAGCCCTCAAAGGAAAGGGCTTTGAGGCGCATATCAAAGCAGGTCAGGAGGTCAAACAAGGTGATGCATTGATCGATTTTGATATCGATTTTATCGCCACCAACGCCAAGAGTGTGATGACACAGATCATCTTCACCAATGGAGAGCTGATCGAATCGATCGAAAAAGCCGAAGGGATAGCAGAGTCCAAAGAGAGTCCCCTAGCAACCGTTACGATCAAAGAGGCGCTTGTATGTCAAAACACGATTAATACTCCGCAAAATGAGGAAGCAATTCTCTCTGAAATGATCATCATCCCAAATCCAACAGGTTTTCATGCTCGTCCTGCCGCTATTCTCGCAGGGTTGGCAAAAAAATACACCTCCAAAATCGCACTCCTCAAAAACGGCAAATCTGCCAATTCCAAGAGTGTTGTTGCGATCATGGGTCTTGATGTGCAGTACAATGATACCGTACAGCTCAGCGCCTCAGGAGAGGATGCCAAAGAGGCTGTTGCCGCTATCGTACCGCAAATCCAAAGCGGTCTCGGAGATGATGTGAAAGCTCCTCCTGCAGCAGCAGTGACCACCCCAGCTATCAAAAAACCCGAACCCAAAAAAAAGAGCAGCGGTGACCCCGACCTGTTGATGGGCATTGCTGCTTCACCCGGAGTGGCAGTGGGCATTGCAGTACAGATCAAAGAAGAAAAATTTGATTTTGCTGAAGAGGCTACAGATGCCCATGAGCAAAAAAATCGGTTTGAAAGTGCGCTAGAGTCCTCCAAAAATGATCTGGCGGCTCTAAAAGAGAGTTTGGAAAAAGAGGCAAATCTCTCCAAGGCGGCTATATTTGCCGCGCATCATGAGATGCTAGAAGATCCTGACCTGCTCGAAATCGCGCAGAATTTGATCGATCAAGGCAAAAGCGCCGAGTATAGCTGGGATCAAGCCTATACCCTCTATGCCAAACAGCTTGAAGGACTCCAAAACAAGCTCTTAGCAGAGAGAGCCAACGACCTGCGTGATGTAGGCAAACGAGTGATGAGACTCTTGAGGGGAAAAGAACAAGCATCTCAGACGCTGCCGGATAATGCTATCCTGATAGCCGAGGAGCTTACCCCATCTTTTGTGGCAACCATAGATACCCAAAAAGTAAAAGGATTTTGTATCACAACCGGCGGCGCTACCTCCCATGTAGCGATCATCGCCCGCTCTTTGGATATTCCTACTATTGCCGGTATCGAAGAGCAGGCTCTTGATATAACAGATGGGGAACCGCTGATTCTTGATGGCGATAAAGGAACTCTAAGACTCCATGCTTCGCAGACTCTCATCGATGAGACAATTCACAAACAGCAGCTCATCACTGAAGAGCGAGCCAAAAACCTCGAAAGAGCATTTGAGGAGGCGCTTACCACAGATGGCAAAAAAATAGAGGTTGTCGCCAATATCGGCGAACTCAAAGACGCGGTTGCGGGTGTCAAGCTGGGTGCGGAAGGTGTTGGGCTGCTGAGATCGGAGTTTCTCTTCTTGGAACGCACAAGCGAACCGAGCGAAGAGGAGCAGTATGAAGCCTATCGGGATATCATCCTAGCACTCGAGGGGAGACCGCTGATCGTGCGCACGCTTGATGTCGGAGGGGATAAGCCGCTCCCATACCTGCCGATGCCTGCTGAAGAAAATCCATTTTTGGGAGTGAGAGGTATTCGTATCGGATTTGAAAACCAAGAGATATTCCGAGTACAGGCACGCGCAGTTTTGAGGGCAAGCACGCATGGAAAGATTCGCATAATGTTTCCTATGATCAGCACGGTTGATGAGATTCGCGAGGTCAAAGTGATGCTAGAGGAAGAGCGCGAAAAACTGGGTGTCGCGCCGATAGAAGTCGGCATAATGGTAGAGGTGCCCTCTGCTGCTATTTTGGCGGATCAGTTTGCCAAAGAGGTTGATTTCTTTTCGATAGGCACAAATGACTTGACCCAATATACTCTCGCGATGGACAGAGGACACGCTAGACTTGCATCGAAAATCGATGCGCTCGATCCTGCTGTGCTTCGCTTCATCAAGCTCACAGCCGACGGCGCTCACAAAGAGGGCAAGTGGCTTGGAGTCTGCGGCGGTCTCGCTTCCGATCCTCTAGCCGTACCTGTTTTGGTGGGACTCGGTATCGACGAACTCAGTGTTTCGGTACCATCGATACCAAAGATCAAAGCGGAGGTCAGAAGATATTCATCAAATGAGGCTCAAACGATAGCATCCAATGCGCTTCTGTGCGCAACTGCCAAAGATGTGCGCGCACTTCTTGAAAAAGAGAGGAGATAAGAGTTATGAAAAATATATTCAATGACATATTTGCTTTCTTGCAAAAGATAGGAAAAGCGCTTATGCTTCCGGTCGCTATTTTGCCGGCAGCCGGAATTTTGCTGGGTGTCGGAAGCGCCGGATTTGGTATTTTTCCTGATATTATCAATGAACTCATGAAAGCGGCAGGCGGCGCTGTTTTTAGTAATTTGGCTCTGCTTTTTGCCGTCGGAGTCGCTTTGGGACTCAGCAAAAATGACGGGGTTTCGGGACTCTCTGCTGTTGTCGGGTATGTAGTGATGGTCGCCTCGTTGGGTGTAATGGCTCATATTCACGGTGTTGAGCCCAAACAAATTATGGGGATCGATTCGATCGATACAGGTGTTTTCGGAGGGATCATCGTCGGCGCTCTAGCGGCTTGGCTTTTCAATAAATACTATCGTATCAGCATGCCGCAATATCTCGGTTTTTTTGCCGGAAAGCGGTTTGTGCCTATCGTCACCTCGTTTGCGGCTATATTTTTGGGTGTGATTTTGAGCTATATTTGGCCGCCCGTACAAAATCTCATCAATGCTTTTTCCAATTTTGCCGCTGAAGAGAATACGGCTCTTGCAGTAGCAATTTATGGGTTTGTGGAGAGGATGCTTCTGCCTTTTGGACTCCACCATATCTGGAATGTTCCATTCTTCTTTGAATTGGGGAGCTATACGACACCGGATGGTAAGGTTGTGCATGGGGTGCTCAACCGATTTTTTGCCGGTGATTATGAAGCGGGGATTCTTGGCGGCGGTTTCGTCTTCAAAATGTTTGGTCTCCCCGCTGCTGCGCTAGCTATCTACCATACTGCCAAACCCGAAAATAGGGCAAAAGTAGGCGGCATCATGGCTTCGGGCGCATTGACTGCCTTCTTGACGGGGATCACGGAGCCGTTGGAATTTGCCTTTATGTTTGTGGCTCCCCTGCTCTATCTGCTCCATGCCGTTTTGGTCTCTTTGGCATTTTTGGTCACCTATCTTCTTGATGTACGAATGGGGTACTCTTTTTCTCATGGATTTATCGACTATGCTCTCTTCTATGCTATCGATATCAAACCATGGATAATTTTGATCATCGGACCGATTTTCGCGGGGATTTACTATTTTGTCTTTCGTACCGCAATCTCTCTATTCAATCTCAAAACACCCGGCCGCGAAGAGGATGTAGCCGATGTAGGCGAAGCCATCGAAGCCTCTGCCGATGCTATGGCGCAGCAGCTTGTTTTGGCTTTTGGCGGCAAGAGCAATATTGAAAATATCGACGCATGTATCACGAGACTTCGTATCGAAGTCAAAGATATCTCCAAGGCGAGCGGGGAGAAGCTCAAGGCGCTCGGCGCGGCAGGAGTGGTCATAGTCGGGAATAATATGCAGGCTATCTTTGGTCCAAAATCTGAAAATCTCATGACAGATATGCAAGAGTATATGAGTCGTGCAGGTGATGAGGCAGAGCTTCAGAATGTAGAGAGTCCGCCTCTTTCCGTCGAGCAAAAAACGATAAAAGAACCTACCAAAAGCATCGATCCGCAAGCAGCCCAAAAAGCAGCCTCTTGGATAGCGGCGCTTGGCGGAAAAGAGAATATTTCCAAAATTGAAGCATGCGCACAGACACGACTAAGAGTAGAATTTAAAAATGGAGGCAATATCGATGAAAACGCACTCAAAGAGAATGGTGTTGCGCAGATCGTTCGGATAGATGATCGTGTAGTCCACCTGCTCGTCGGACTCAATGCCGATCAGTATGAGACTCAAATACGAACACTTCTAGCATAATAGCAGGTTTGAGTGGTCATCCTCTCAAATAAATGGAGACTTTAAAAACACGATAATAGACTGCCACGGCTTTTCAAAGCCTCGCAGTGACGAAATCTCCGTCATCCTCGGGCTTGACACGGGAATCCATACATTGTAAAGCAAGTGGATTCCTGCTTTCGCAGGATGACGAAACTCCGTCATCGCGAACGAAGCGCGGCGATCTTGCTTTGAGAACTATAAATATCTCTTAACCCCATTCAAACAGCGTAATAAGTAGCCTCTTTGTGGTGCACGACAAGCGCGGTGGTACTTTGCTCCGGGTGGATTTGATAGGTTTCGCTCAGAGTGATCCCGAACTCTTCAGGTCGAAGCAGATCAAAGATCACTTGACTCGGCTCAAGATCGGGACAGGCAGGATAGCCAAAGCTGTATCTAGCGCCGGCGTAGCGGTTCATACGCACATCCCGCAGAGTAAAGCCTTCATCTTTGCTGGCTATATCGAGGTCTAGCCGTATCTGCTTGTGTGCCACCTCCGCAAGTGCTTCAGCGAGCTCTACCCCAAAGCCATGCACCATATTGTATTCAAGATATTGATTGGCAGCATAGAGCTCTCGCTCATACTCGCTAAACTTCGCCCCCACGCTCACACAAGTGATAGGCAGCAGATCATCTCTCTCGTGGGCAAAGAAGTCGCTTAAGGCTCGATGAGGATTTTTGCGCTGCCTAGGGAAGCTTAGCTGATATTTGGCTCGCCCTATCCTTGCTGCGAGAGGTTCTCGGTTGGCATTGCCATCGATATTCCACCCCTCCCCTTCATCAAAAATCAGAAGCTCTCTATCATTGGAGCGCACGGGATAGTACCCATAGAGGATAGTAGGATCAAAGAGTCCTTTTGTCTCTATCTCGGCTTTGATGCGCTCGTATGCCGGGATGACTTTGGACTCCATCAATTTTTTATACTCATCTGTCGGCATCCCTGCTCTCTTGTAGCCCCAATGCATCTTGAAAAGAGTTCGTTTGTTGACCCACTCGCACACCATATCAAAGTCAAGCTGCTCTCTCCTCATCACTCTTCGCCCCCAAAAAGGCGGCGTAGGAATGGCGACTTTGCTCGGCATCTTGAGCTCTTCAAAGGGAGGGATCACACTTTCGCTCTTTTGCTTTTTCTCTTCCCGCTCCACCATATCGCCGGCTAGACGGGTATCGAGTTTGATAGTTGGGTCTTCATTGTATTTTTCGATACGGCTCATCGCGATGACGCCGTCAAACGCATCTCTGCAATAGAAGATGGGACCCCCATAAACAGGACGGCAAAAGTCATCCACAAAACTCCTCGTCAGCGCAGCCCCGCCGAGCAATACAGGGATATCCAAGCCCATCTGTGCCATTGTCTCAAGATTCTCTTTCATCACGGCAGTTGATTTGACGAGCAGTCCGCTCATGCCGATAGCCTGCACCTGATTGTTGCGATAGGCATCAAGATAGGTCTCCAGCTCCGTCTTGATCCCGACATTGATGACTTTGAAGCCATTATTGGAGAGGATGATATCGACGAGATTTTTGCCCACATCGTGGACATCGCCCTTGACTGTGCCGATGACGAGGGTTGTATCGGTCTCTTTCTCCTGCTTGGTCAGATAGGGATTGAGATAATCCACGGTAGTTTTCATCGTCTCAGCCGACTGCAGCACAAAGGGAAGCTGCATCTTGCCTGAACCGAAAAGCTCACCGACGACCTTCATCGCATCTATCAGAATTTCATTGACAATGGTATCTGCTTCGATCTCTTTTCTGGCATTTTCAACCAGAGGGATCATCCGCTCTTTATCACCATCAAGCAAAAGTTTTGCTATCTTCTCTCTCGTGCTCATCGCCTCATAAGCCTCATCGTCTCTACTGTTTTCTATCGTTTTATCCGAGAAGTGTTCGATAAACTTGAAGAGCGACTGATCATCGGGCGCAAAGAGCAGCTCCTCACAGATAGCCTTATCTTCATCACTCATCTTTGCCAGAGGTACGATATGCTTTACATTGATGATGACCGAAGTGAGCCCTGCCTGGATGCAGTGGTGCAAAAAGACGCTATTGAGAAAGACTCTCGCATTTGCCGAAAGACCGAATGAGATATTCGAAAGCCCTAGCGTGGAGCCCACCTCCGGATGCCTTCTATGGAGCTGGCGGATCGCTTCAAGTGTCTGGATCGCTGCGTCTCGGTACTCCAAATCACCCGAGCCTACCGTAAAGGTCAGCATATCAAAGATGAGATTGCTAGGATCTATCCCATGCCGATCGACACAAAGCTCATATATTCTTTGCGCTATCGAGAGCTTCTCCTCAGTTGTCTTTGCCATTCCCTTTTCGTCGATCGTCAAGCAGACAAGCGCCGTTCCGTATTTTTTGGCGAGGCGGCATATCGCATCGAGCCGCTCTTCACCGTCTTCTAGGTTGACCGAGTTGATGATGGGCTTGCCGCCGATACATTTGAGCGCCGCCTCCATAGTATTGACCCTCGTCGCATCGGGCATGAGCGGGAGCGCAATTTTTTGATTGTATATCTCCATCACGGCGCTCATGTCGATTGCGCCATCACGCCCGGCAAACTCGACATTGACATCCAGACAGTGCGCGCCATCCCTGACTTGCGCTTGCCCGACCGTCAAAGTACCCTCATAATCCCCTGCGATGATCAGCTCTCTGAAAGCCTTTGAACCTGTCGCGTTGCTGCGTTCGCCTATCAGCAGAGGCGCCGGACTCTGGAAGAGCTCAGTCGTGTTAAATAGCGAAGCGATCGAGGGCGCCGCTTTGCCGGCGGGTCTCTTCGGGATGATCCTCTCTACCGCTTTTTTGAGAGCTTGTATGTGCTGCGGGGTCGTGCCGCAGCATCCGCCGAGGAAACTCACTCCGTCAAACTCCGTAAATTCCAGCTGTTTGGCGGTAAACTCTTCAGGACCCATCGGATAGTAGGTATAGCCTCCTCTGTTTTGAGGAAGTCCGGCGTTTGCGTGTACCGAAAGCGGGATCGCGCAGAGTTCACTGAGCGTTTTGAGATGTTTTTTGACCTGATCTGGTCCCGTACCGCAGTTAAATCCGAGAGAGAGAATATCAAACGGCTCCATGATCGTCACGATAGTCGCAGCGTCCGTACCGATGAGCATCGAACCGCTGAGTTCTATCGTCACGGAGACCATGATCGGGAGCTTGACACCGCGCTCCTCATTTGCCGCTTCGCACCCATGGAGCGCCGCTTTGATCTGGAGAGGATCTTGACAGGTTTCAAGGAGGAAAATATCACACCCGCCATCGATCAGACCAAGCGCGCAAAGTTTATAGCCCTCAAATATTTCATCATAGTGGATATGCCCAAGCGATGGGAGCTTAGTGCCGGGACCGATCGAACCCAAAACAAATCTAGGCGACTCTTCAGTGCTATACTCTTCGCATACCTCCTTGACAAGCTCCGCACTTTTTTTGGAGAGTTCGTATGCCCGTTCCCCCATTTGATACTCATCAAGCACCCACGGCATGGTTCCGAAACTGTTTGTTTTGATCAGGTCAGCGCCTGCCATCGCATAGCGCTTATGTATCTGCCTTATGAGCTCGGGGGCAGTGTCATTGAGAAGCTCATTGCACCCCTCTTGATTGACACCCCTCTCGTCACACCAAGCCTCCGACGGGATGGTGAGAGACTGTATCTGTGTTCCCATAGCGCCATCTATGACAAGAACTCGTTTTTTGAGTATCTCTTCAATTTTTTCTTTCGTTGCCAATGCCGTCTTCCTTGAATATATTAAAAGGATACATTATGTATCTTCGCTTGTGCCGTCAAAATGCACCAAATTGTTCTTCGTATTGTATCGAACTCTTCTAAAATCAACTATTTTTTGTAAATTGCTCAGAATTTCAAAAAAAACTATGATACAATATTTGATAATAATGTATAAAGGAACCATATGGGACAAAAAATAAAAAATATTATCACCGGTAAAGAGATTATCAAACCCGATCCGGTAGATGAAGAGATACCCTATGACGGCGGTATAATGATCACAGAGACGGATACAGCCGGTATCATCACCTATGCCAATCGAAAATTCCGTGAAATGACCGGTTACACCAAAGAGGAGATTATCGGCTCACCCCACAATATCAATCGCCATCCCGATATGCCAAAAGTAGCCTTCAAAGGTCTATGGGAGACCATAAAAGCAGGTCACTACTGGGAAGGGTATGTCAAAAATATGGCAAAAAGCGGGAAATACTATCTCGTCGTTGTCTGGATCAAACCGAAATTTGATGAGAATAATAAAATTATAGGCTATATCGCAGGACGAAAAGTCCCCGAAAGAGGTCCCATGAATGCTGCGCTCGAACAATACAAAGGGTTAGTAGCGGCTGAATAGAAGTATTTTCGTCACTGCGAGACCTTCAGGTCGCGGCAGTCTCTTATTCGCTTGGATCGTCGCGCTTCGCTCGCGAGGACGCATAGACCATTGATGGATACTTGACCAATCTCAAAGAATATCTCTCAACACCATTGCATAATGAAGAATCAGAAAATTTATCAAGAATATTCCCAGTGAACCGCCACGGGAGAAAAACTTCTGTAAGGGCGTTTTCTCGACATGGATTGTTTGGAATGAAATAATTGTATGCACAACTGTCAAAACACTCAACACCCCCACTAGCCAAAGCTTGATCCGCAAAGCATCAATGACGCTATTGTGTATCGCAAGATCAAACAGATCGGGAATAAATCCATACTCACTGATCATAAAAATACCCGTTGTCAAGAGTATCGAAAGCGCTGCGATCTCAAAATAGCCATAAATGGGACCGATACGAGGATAGACAGCTCGCTGATCCTCCTTTTTTCGCAATGTCAAGCCAAGCACAAAAAGAAAAATTGAGCCGCCGATCCATGATATAGCTGCAATAAGGTGAAGATGAAGGATAAATGTCATTGATTTTTATACCAAAAATGCATTTAATCGAGCTTCAAAACAGCCATAAAGGCCTCTTGCGGTATCTGCACGCTTCCGATCGCTTTCATGCGTTTTTTACCCGCTTTTTGCTTCTCGAGAAGCTTTCTTTTCCTGGTGATATCTCCGCCATAGCATTTGGCAGTGACATTCTTGCCCATCGATTTGACATTGCTTCGCGCGATGACATTGTTGCCTATGCTTGCCTGTATCGCTACCTCAAAAAGCTGTCTTGGTATCAGCTCTTTGAGCTGTTCGACAAATGCCAAACCGCGCGATCTTGCTTTTTCCTCAGGTACGATGATGGAGAGCGAATCAACAACATCCCCGGCAACCCTGATATCAAGTTTAACAAGCTTTCCTTCTCTGAATCCTACGGGCTCATAGTCAAAACTTGCATACCCTTTGGTAAGACTTTTGAGCTTATCATAAAAATCCAAGACTATCTCGTTCATCGGAATATCGTATTCGAGCAGCACGCGGATCTCATTGAGATAGTCCATCTTGATCTGTATGCCGCGGCGGTCATTGAGGAGCTTGATGAGGCTGCCCATATACTCCGTAGGGGTCAAAATAGTCGCTTTCACATAAGGTTCATAGATCGCCGCTATCTTTTGAGGTTCGGGCAATTCGCTCGGATTTTGTATCTCTATCTCTTCGCCGTTGGTCATCTTGACCCTATAGACGACGGTCGGTGCGGTTGCGATGAGCTCGAGATCGAACTCCCTCTCAAGGCGCTCTTTGACCACCTCCATGTGGAGCATGCCCAAAAAGCCGGTTCTAAAGCCGCTTCCTAGAGCCATCGAGCTCTCCGGCTCAAAACTGAGTGAACTGTCATTGAGCTTGAGTTTGTTGAGTGCGTCCCGCAAATCCTCGAATTTGTCCGTCTCGATAGGGTAAATGCCTGCAAAAACAAAGGATTTTGCAGGCTCAAACCCATGAATTATCTCTTTTGTGGGATGTTTGGCATCAGTGACGGTATCGCCAACTTGCAAAGAGTCAACTGTCTTGAGCCCCATAACTACTATGCCTATCTCCCCTGTGCATATCATATCCGTCTTGATGGGCGCGATAGGATTTGGATAGAGCAGGCTTAGCACTTGATGCTCATCTTTGGTTCCCATGATCTTGACGATCTGTCCCTTTTTGATAGAGCCGTCAAAAACTCTTACCAATGCGAGTGCGCCGAGGTAATTGTCAAACCAGCTATCATAGATAAGCGCTTTGGTCGGAGCATCTTCCTTCCCTTTTGGAGCCGGAATACGATCGATGAGAGTATCGATCAAATGCTTCACCCCGAGACCTGTTTTGGCAGAGACGAGACAGTGCTCCGTCGCATCGATCCCGATCGCCTCTTCAAGCTCGGCAAGTACCCTATCGGGGTCGGCGGCAGGGAGATCTATCTTGTTGACGACCGGCAAAAGCTCCAGATTGTTCTCCAGCGCGATATAGACATTGGCGATCGTCTGAGCCTCTACCCCCTGCGCGGCATCTACGATCAAAAGCGCCCCCTCCGATGATGCCAATGAACGGCTTACTTCATACGAAAAATCGACATGACCGGGGGTATCGATGAGGTTGAGCACGAACTGTTCACCATTTTTCTCATAATCCAAGCGGACGCTCTGCGCCTTGATAGTGATACCGCGCTCTTTCTCGATATCCATCGTGTCCATCACCTGAGAGGACATTTGCCTATCCGAAACTGCGCCGCACTCCTGGATGATCCTATCGGCAAGCGTCGATTTGCCATGGTCGATATGCGCTATGATCGAAAAATTTCGAATATGTGATTGTGGAACTATTGCCATTAAAGCCTTTCAGTGTATATCAAATATCTTTAGCGATATTATTCTTTAATTTGTCTCAAAAAGTGAATTGACGCTCTCGTTTCTGCTCACTCTGCGAATCACCTCTCCAAGCATGGAAGCTGTCGAGAGCATTTTTATCTTATGGCTGCTTTTGGACATAGGAATGGTATTGGCAACCACCAGCTCATCGAGCGCACCGTTTTCGATGCGATCAAATGCGGGACCCGAGAGTACAGGGTGTGTGCAGCAAGCCATGACACTGTTGGCTCCAAGATCCTTGAGCGCCTGCGCACCATGCGTCATCGTCCCCGCCGTATCGATCATGTCATCAATCAAAATGACATCTTTTCCTCTGACTTCGCCGATGACATTCATGACCTCCGAGTGGTTGGCTTTTTCTCGTCTTTTATCGACGATAACCATATCAAGATTGAGCTTTTGCGCAAAATATCGCGCACGCGCCACCCCTCCGATATCCGGAGATGCGATGATGGGATTTTTGAAATTTTTAGACTTGATATAGTCCAAAAAGAGTATAGCGCCATAGAGATTATCGACAGGAATATCAAAGAAACCCTGTATTTGCGAAGCATGCAAATCCACAGTAACTAGACGGGATATCCCGGCTGTCTCCATCATGTTGGCGACCAATTTTGCCGTGATAGGCACTCTTGGAGCAGCTTTTCTATCTTGTCTTGCATATCCATAGTAGGGCACAATCGCCGTAATTGACTTGGCAGATGAGCGCTTGAGCGCATCGGTCATGATCAATAGCTCCATGAGATTATCGTTTGCGGGAGCAGATGTGGGCTGGATGATAAAGACATCTTTCCCTCGCACACTCTCAGATATTTGGATATTGATTTCGCCATCGGAAAAACGATTGATTTGTGCCTTGGAGAGCGGCACATCCAAGTATCTTGCTATCTCTTCGGAGAGTTCCGGATTGGCCGTACCGGAAAAAATCATATATTTGCCCATTTTCCATCCCTCTATTTTGACTTCAAATTTAGATTGTTATAGTACACTATGATTACTAAAAAGGTGTTTGAAATGAGATTGCAATGATACGAAGAGCATTCAAAAACGGTAGTGCCAAAAATAGCAAGATCAATCAATTCATCGATACATACAATCTTCCGCGTTCCTATCTTGCCATTAATAGAAAAAATGTCTCAAAAGGGGCTTTTGTAGGTCTCTTTTGGGCGTTTATCCCGATGCCGATGCAGATGCTTGCCGTACTTGCCACAACACCACTGACGAGGTTCAATGTACCCATCGCAATATCGGCAGTCTGGCTGAGCAACCCTCTCACCATGCCTCCGATGTACTATATGGAGTATCTTACGGGCAATTTTCTATTAGGAGAGGAGGGAATTGTCGGTATAGAGATGACGGTCGATTGGTTCAAAAATAACTTCAGCAGGATATTTATCCCGCTTTATGTAGGCACGGCTTTTTACTCCATCGTAGTCTCTTCGCTTGTCTATCTCCTCATCAATCAACTCTGGATACACTCTGTCAAAAATGAAA
>DZAQ01000117.1 GCA_022729615.1 Sulfurovum sp. | reverse complement strand
AATCCGCCGCCGCCGAACATTTGCCGGAGAATCTCATCCAGATCGACATTCGCACCCTGCCCTCTGGCAAAATCCTGAAATCTCTGACCGCCGAACATTTGATCCCCGAACTGGTCATATTGCGCTTTTTTCTCTTTGTCGCTCAACACTTCATAGGCTGCGTTGATCTCTTTGAATTTCTCTATGGCACTCTCATCTTTATTGATATCGGGATGGTATTTTCTCGCTAATTTTCTGTATGCTTTTTTGATCTCTTCAGCTGTTGCGCTTTCGCTTACACCGAGAGTCTCATAGAGACTTTTTGACATTCTATAATTTTCCTTCGCTACTCACTATTTCATAGATTATATCAAAATTATTTAGTCAATGTCAATCAACTTTGAAGATATTATAGTTCGCTATCGAGTGATGCGGTTACGGATTGTAGGGGGTCGAAATATAACCATCTCGAAAAAGCTGCATCATTCCGCCCTGGAGATTGATCACCTTATATCCGTACTCTTTGTCAAGAAAGCCGGAGATGGTTGTAGTGCGGCTGCCTGTGCGGCAAATGATGGCGAATGGTTCCTCTTTTTTGACTACTTTGTTCAGTTTGGATAGGAAATCCTCTATATTGTATCCGCCCTTTTCATCAAAAAACATTATCGTATGCGCACCCTTGACGATGCCGGTCTCTTTCCACTCTCCCGGTGTTCGGATATCGATCACCGGTATTTTTTTGTCAAAAAACCCTGCTGTCACAACAATATTTTGCACCTCAGCCAATAACAAAATCGGTAAAAACATCAATAAAATAGTAATTTTCTTCATCTCATTCCTTTAACAAATTCCGTGATTATTCGGCATTGCTCTGTTTTCCAGATAATTATAAGCACCTCTGATGACGCGATAGGCGATCCAAAGCTGCGCCAAAGCGATCACAAAACCTCCTATAAAGACCAAGAGAAGCAGTGTTCCGATAGCCAAAGCGCCCAATCCTATCCAAAATGTTTTGATCTGCCAGGCAAAATGCGACTCTTCGAGAGTACCGATACTCTCATCATACTTATAATAGGCAACTATCCCGGCAACCACAAACGAAAGACCGCCGGTCACAAGCGCCAAAATCTGGAGAAGATAGATCGCCCAGACATAAACAGAGAGGTCATTTCGAAAAAACTTGCTATTTTCTGATGTCACAGCGCCACCCTTTCATTTTTTGGTATTGTATCCAAATATAGAGGGAAATTTCTCAAAACTCTTCGTCAATATCCCCATTTGTTTGACACTCCAGCCTCACCACTCTCTCTTCATGATCATCAAGCCGCATGGCACTCATCCCATTTCCCCACACGCAGCCGCTATCTAGGCAGCAGACATCATCATTGTTGAAATACCCCAATGCCGCCCAGTGACCGAAAATGATCTTCTCTTTTATCTTTTTGCGTGCCGGAGAGAGAAACCAAGGCTTGAGTGTTGCTGACTCACTACTGGAGAAATTGGGCGTTCCTTTTTGCGCAAAATCGAGAGTGCCGTCATCAAAACAATAGCGCATTCTCACAAAAGAGGCGTAGAGAAATCTCTCCCTATCGATCTCACTCATCTTTTTCTCAAGCTTTGTAACATTTTTCCCTTGCATCAATGCAAGCCACAGCTTATATCCTTTTGACTGGAGCATCTCCTCGCATCTTCTGGCATAATTCTTTGCCAATCTGAGATCAAAAAGCGGTGAAATACCTGCATGCGACATACAGTATCCCAGCTCAGAGTCAACATGCAAAAATTTCTGCCCTCTCAGCCAATCGATCAATTTTTTGGCATTGGGGGATTTCAAGATAGGATCAAGTGTCTCATTGCTTTTTTTTATGCCGGCAAAAGCGGCTATGAGCGCGAGGTCATGGTTGCCCAATACGATGACCGCGCTTTTGCGGATCGAGTAGAGATATTCAAGCGTCTCAAGCGACTCTTCCCCGCGATTGACCAGATCACCCACAAGCCAGAGCTTATCTCGCTTGGGGTTGAACTCGATCGCGTCCAGCAGGGCTCTTAGCTGCGTATAGCATCCCTGAATATCCCCGATTGCCCAAGTCATTGGTGTAATCCTTTGTGGGTATTTTGTGAACTTTGAAATAGTTTTTCACGATAGACCGCTATCTTTTGCTCAACACTCATCTTCGCGAGTGCGGCTGATGGAGAGGGAAGATAGATTCTTTCGATATCATATGAGTCAAAGTGCATTTCAAAGAGCTTTTCGGCTTTTCTGCCCGTAAAGGCAACTGCTTTGATGGCGGGATGCATTTGCAAAAGCGCAGGTATATCATTGACCTCTTCATCTTCGAGGCTGCTATCGAGTGAATTGTCTCTCGAGCAAGAGGAGATCATATCCCAAAGACCGAGTTTCGCCTCTTTGAGCAGCCACAATCTTTGATCTTTGGAGAGTGCCGGATACCCTGTGATCGCTGAGAGAATCTTCCAAAATTGATTTTGCGGATGTGCATAGTAGAAGTTATTTTCGATCGAACGGATACTTGGGAAGGAGCCCAAAATCAAAATCTGAGTATCGCTAAAGAGTATCGGTTTGAAGGGATGTATCACTGTATGCTCTTTCATATCGCCACCTCTTTTACGCTACCTGCAAGCTCTTTGCATATTTCTCACTATCAATACCAAAAGAGCCAAAGAGAAGATTTTGAAGTTGATCTCTGAGCCTTTGTGGGTATTGATAAACGCGGCGCTCTTTGTCATCTCTTCTCCCGCAGCCTGCATAGTGAGGATATCCGGGATATAGTAATGCGCAAAAAGCAGACCGGTGGCTATCAGGGCAAAAGTGGCTATTTGTGTGGCAAGGTCTCGTTCAAATTTTTTATATTTGTACCCCTCATAGAGGAAGACCGACACAAGCAGCAGATCGACAAGATAGCTGAGCCGTACGAAGTTTTGGGTCATGATCAAACCCTCTTGGAAGTGGGTCAGTACACCCTCTCCAAGCCATTGCTCTGTATGAAAAGTCACAGGAGCTACTACAATACCGGCAAAAAGTCCCGCACCAAGTGTGATACCTAGAAAAATAAGATACGCCATAGTGACTATTCTGAAATATTTACTCATCTTGACTTCATCTCCTTTAATAACTCATTTTTTCATCAAATGAAACAACAAACCCACGGTCAAACTTGGAAAAATCCTCATAAAAAGAGAGAGATTTTACTCCAATTTCTTTAAAGAGACTTTGCATCGATTCGCGTTGGTCATGACCCATTTCGCACGCAAGCCACTTCACCCCGCTGCTGTGGCACTCATGAGCTATCTGAGATAAAATCTCATCACCTATCGCGCCGCCAAAAAGTGCAATATGCGGTTCATACTCCAATACATTTTTTTCCAAATGAAAATCAGCGGCGATATACGGGGGATTGCTCACGACCATCTGCGGGACAAAATCGATCCCATCCATGAGATTGGTTTGCACAAGCCTGATTTGCGATCCTACGCCATAGTTTTCGATGTTGCGCCCGGCTATCGATAAAGCATCATTTGAAATATCTGTAGCAACGATCTGCAGATGCGGAAATTTTCTTGCCAGTACGATAGAGATCGCTCCGGAGCCAACACCGATCTCCACTATTGAGCCAATCTTCTCGCGCTGTATGATCTGCGCAGCCTGATCGATCAATATCTCCGTCTCAGGTCTTGGGATCAAAACTCCCGGTGCTACCTGAAGATAGAGATCATAGAAACTCGCGAGTCCGACAATATACTCAAATGGCTCATGATACTTGCGCCGCTCGATGATCGCCAAAAACGACTCTCCGCTCTCTATCGTCTCTTCAGGGTGCATATGGATATAGAGCCGCTCTCTTTTGAGATGGTATGCCAGCAAAAGCTCCGCCTCCAATAGCGGGTTCTCGCAGCTCTCGGCTAATTCACCTCGCGCCCGATCAAGCGCCTCAGCGATCGTCATGAGTGAGGCTTTGTATAAGTGAGTGGATTCCGTCCCCCTCTTGATGCTCATCCAAAAATGGAGCCTTGCCTG
>DZAQ01000116.1 GCA_022729615.1 Sulfurovum sp. | reverse complement strand
CGCGACCCCCTGCGTGACAGGCAGGTAATCTAACCAACTGATCTACCACCGCACCGAAGAAGTAAATTTTTGTCTATAAAGACAATAATTTATAAACGAAACTAGTTTCGTGAGCCGTCTGCAAAAGACGATTTTATATCATGGTGATCCCTGCAAGACTCGAACTTGCGACATCTACCTTGTAAGGGTAGCGCTCTACCAACTGAGCTAAGAGACCGAATAAATTTTTTAAGTAATTGTTGGCGACCCTTAGAGGATTTGAACCTCTGTATCTATGTTGAAAACATAGCATCCTTGGCCACTAGATGAAAGGGTCATCTAGTCCAAACAGTCATAATTACTCAAAAGTGGTGACCCGTCTAGGATTCGAACCTAGGGCCCATTCATTAAAAGTGAATTGCTCTACCAGCTGAGCTAACGGGTCGCATGTGCTTATAGGCTTTTGCGCTTTAAGTGGGCAGAATTATAGCTTATAAATTAGATATTGTCAAGAGTTTTTGAAGTAGTTGTAGAATTTTTCTCGTTCTAGCTCTATCAAAAGCTTGAGTGAGTGCATCATGGCTTGGTTTTGGATATAGTTTCTGTCTCCTTGAAGCAGGAGATGCTTGCTTCTGGTCTCTTGGGAGTTTGCCGCTGCGATATAGACCGTTCCTACAGGTTTGAGGGGTGTTCCTCCTGTGGGTCCGGCGATACCGCTGACCGCTAGGGCGATATCGCTCTTTGCCAACTCTTTCGCGCCGTTTGCCATCTGGATAACGCACTCCATACTCACGGCTCCCGGATTTTCAAGTACTGTGCTTTCAACCTCAAGCCATTGATGCTTGATAGAGTTGGCATAGGAGACAACTGATCCCTTGAGGATATCTGAAGAGCCTGATCTGGCGGTCAAAGAAGATGCGATGAGCCCGCCGGTGCAGCTCTCGGCAAATGTGATCGTCTCTGCGCAGTGGCTCAATACTCGGATACAGGCATCGAAGATATTGTTTGCAGGCAGAAGGAGTATGGAGTCCAGCGCTCCGTGGGGGAGCATTTTGTCTATTTGAAATGCGCTTTGTGCCTCTATCTCGTACCATCCCTCAATAATTTGGAAAAAATCAAAAGCAAATTGGTTTTCAAATGCCAACTGTTTGATCTTCTTGAGATGCTCTTCACTGCCGAAAAGCTGCCAAGTTTGTTTGGATTCACTTTTTTGGAGGAGAATATCCGGCGCTTTTGCATAGGGTTTGACCATAAGTACATTGCACGGCGTGGTATCAAAATGAAGCAGATAGCTCTCGGGTTTGACTATCGAAGCGGTTGCCGGATGCAGCGTATTGCCTGTCGCGACGAGAATATCGTCTTTGAGCGTCGCGAGGATTCGACTTACCAAGGGGAAGGCTTTGGAGGAGGCGGCGATACAGCAGAGTGAGGCTTCATTGAGGAGATTTTGGAGCTTGTTGGCTAGTGAGATATCGGTCTGTTCCAAAAAATGTATCGACTGAATAGATATCTCTGCGGCTTTGAGCTGGCGCTCTAGGCTCTCTTTGAGGGGTTGATTTTGGTAGAGAAATGTATCGATATATATCAGTGTTGCAGCCATATACTCACTCCGCGAGTTTGTTTGATAAATGAGACGCTGTTGTTCTTGATCAGTGCTCCAAAGGGCATTATAACGAAATACTAATAGAGTTTTGGCTATAATCCCACTATTTCAACTTCATTAGTATTGCGGGATAAATATGGATTATAAAGAGACGCTGTTGCTGCCAAAAACAGATTTTCCGATGCGCGGAAATCTTCCACAGAGTGAGCCGGTACGATACACAAAATGGTTTGACGGCGGTATCTATGATGCTATGAAAGTCAAGCGAAAAGGGGCGGAACTCTTCACGCTTCATGATGGTCCCCCTTATGCCAACGGTGAGATCCATATAGGGCATGCGCTCAACAAGATCCTCAAAGATATCATCTTGAAGTACAACTACTTTCAGGGTAAAGCAGTGCGTATGACTCCGGGCTGGGATTGTCACGGGCTGCCTATCGAGCAAAAAGTAGAAGAGCAGATAGGGAAACCCAAAAAAGAGGAGATGCCGGTCGCGGCTTTTCGGGAGTTGTGCCGTGCGCATGCCGCCAAATATGTGGAGATACAAAAAGAGGGGTTCAAAAAGCTAGGAGTGATCGCCGATTGGGATCATCCTTATGTGACGATGGATTTCAAGTTTGAAGCCAATATCTATCGCACGCTTTGTGAAGTCGCCAAAAGAGGTCTTTTGGTGGAGAGGCATAAGCCGATATTTTGGTCTTGGGCGGCGCAGACAGCGCTGGCGGATGCTGAGGTGGAGTATGAGGATAAGGAGGATTATTCGATCTATGTCGCCTTTGAACTCTCAGACAGAGCCAAAAATGAGCTGGATCTGCAGGGTAAAGCGGCTGTGGTCATCTGGACGACGACCCCGTGGACGCTCCCTTCCAATACGGGTATCGCGCTCAATCCTGAAGAGAACTACCTGCTGAGCGAGGATGGATATATCGTCGCTGAACATCGTTATGAAGCGCTCGTGCAAGAGGGTGTGGTGAGCGCACAATTCGCACGCAAAATACCGGCATCTGTGCTTGAAAACAAACTTGCCGTCAATCCGCTTAATGGGCGAGATTCTAGGATCGTGTTGGGGGATCATGTATTGCTAGGTGGCGGTTCGGGCGCAGTGCATACGGCTCCGGGGCACGGAGAGGATGACTACCGAGTTGGACTCAAGTATGGACTAGAGATCGTCATGCCTGTAGATGAGAAGGGGTGTTTTGACGAGAGCGTAGCAGGTTTGGGGCTTTTGCCGGAACCTGAATCGTTTGTCGGGATGCATATATTCAAAGCCAATGAGCCGATTTTGGAGCTTTTGGGAGATGCGTTGCTCAAAGTCGGCAAATTTGTCCACTCCTATCCGCACTGCTGGAGAACCAAAAAACCGCTCATTTATCGTGCGACCAATCAGTGGTTTATCTCTATCGACGACACTCCGCTTGGGGCGGATAAAAGTTTGAGAGAGAGTGCATTGGACGCGCTGGAAGATGTCGGATTTTATCCGGAGAGTTCCAAAAACAGACTCAAACCGATGATAGAAGGCAGACCCGATTGGTGTATCTCCCGTCAGCGCTCTTGGGGTGTTCCTATCGCATTTTTCAGGGTCAAAAGCACGAAAAAGGTGATACTTGACGAGAAGGTACTCAATTTTGTAGCGATGATCTTTGAGCAATACGGCGCAGATGCCTGGTATGATATGCCTATCGAAAATCTCCTCTATCCGGGATCGGGATATAAACCTGAAGAGCTGGAAAAAATAGATGATATTTTGGATGTCTGGTTTGACAGCGGATCGACTTGGAACGCGGTACTTGAGAGCCGATGCTACGACGCCGGAGCTTATCCCGCATCTTTATATATCGAGGGAAGCGACCAGCACAGAGGATGGTTCCAATCCTCCTTGCTCCTTAGCGCTGCCATACACCAAAAATCACCCTACAAAACACTCATTACGCACGGATTTACCGTCGATGAGAAGGGTGAAAAGATGAGCAAATCCAAAGGGAATGTCGTAGCGCCCGATAAGGTCGTCAAAGAGTACGGTTCGGAGATATTGCGTCTTTGGGTTGCTTTGAGTGATTATCAAAGCGATCTCAAGATATCCGACGGTATCCTCAAGCAGACGGCAGAGCAGTATCGAAAGATTAGGAATACATTTCGATTTTTGCTTGCCAATATTGATGATCTTAATGTGATCGTAGCGCCACAGGCGTATGGTGAGTTGGATCGATGGATTTTGCACAAAGCATCTAAAGTATTTGTATCGGTCAAAGAGTCGTTTGATGCAAATGACTTCTTGAGAGGATTTGCAACGCTGAACTACTTCCTGACCAATGAACTCTCAGGTATCTATATGGATATCTGCAAAGATAGACTCTATTGTGACGCAGAAGATAGTCCAAGCAGAAGAGCGGCACAATCGGCGATGGCGCTGATTTCTAAGAGTATGCTGGGATTGGTCGCTCC
>DZAQ01000115.1 GCA_022729615.1 Sulfurovum sp. | reverse complement strand
TTTTGCTTCCTTGTCCAAAAAAGCAAACCTTCCTTGTTGCTCTCGATATCAGCACTCTTTTATAAATCTTCCCTTAAATCTGTAATACCGAATAGAGAACCGTAGGAAATGAAGCTCTTGCGCCTAGAAATTCAAGCTCCATAACAAAACAGCTCTCGACACACTCCGCTCCAACCTTGTCTATGAGATTTGCGGCGGCTTTGGCGGTGCCTCCTGTAGCGATGAGGTCATCGATGAGGAGGACTCTGGAGGGTCTTGTGCCGTCTATGGAGCCGTTGTGACCGAAAGCGTCGATGTGGATCTCCACTTCATCAAATCCATATTCAAGAGAATATTTTTCTGCCACAGTCGTATAAGGGAGCTTCCCTTTTTTTCGTACCGGAACAAAACCAAGCCCAAGTCTATCCGCAAGCGCCGCACCGAAGATGAAGCCTCGCGCATCGATACCGGCGATGAAATCAAGATCATATCCGAGATAGCGCTCAGTGAGGTGATCCATCAAAGTTCGAAATGCTTTTGGGTTGTTCAGCAGGGTAGAGATATCCTTGAAGATGATCCCCGGTTTTGGAAAATCATGGATATCGCGGATGCTCCCTACGATGATCTCTCTCTCTTCTTGTGATAGTTTGCTCATCAAATTACCTTTGTATTTAAAAGTTTATATTAATCAATATCGGATCCAAAACTGCATCCGTCCTCAATCTTGGCAACACGACCTGCATGGCGTCCGCCTTCAAACTCTGCATTGCAAAAAGCGTCGATCATACTCTCTATCACGCCTCTGCCGACAACCCGTTCCCCAAATGCGAGTATATTGGCATCATTGTGCGCTCGCGACATCGCGGCTGTGTAGGCATCATGACAGAGCGCCGCGCGGATCCCATGTATTTTGTTGGCAGCAACTGAGATGCCTATGCCTGTACCGCAGATAAGAATACCATAGCTGCCCTTATCATCGAGTACCGAGTGCGCACATTTTTTGGCAAAGTCAGGATAATCCACCCTTGCATCGCTATCGGGTCCAAGATCGATAATCTCGTGTCCAAGGGAGATGATGTACTCTTTCACAAACGCTTTGAGTGCAAAGCCTGCGTGGTCGGTCGCAATATAAAATTTCATATTTTTCCTTATATTTTGAGTTGCTACAAAAGCCAATCGATTATCCATCGCACCGGCATAAATAGGTAGCTTGAGAGTGGCGTAAAGAGTATAGCAAAGAGCAAAAGCATCCCATAGGGGGCTACTTTTTCATAAAGTCTTACGAAGCTGTGCCACCCCTGTCCCTCCGCAAGATAGCGCACGGCATGAGCGCCGTCGAGTGGCGGTATGGGCCAGAGGTTGAAGACCCCCAAAAGCACATTGATGACCACGCTTTGATAGAGCAAAAAGGCTATAAAGGCGCCAAAGAGTGATTCGGGCTGCGACACAAGAGGGAAGAGCGCCGCACAGACGGCAGCAAGTATAAAATTGTAGGTGATACCTGCCAGAGAGACTGCTATAGCGCCATTGGTGCCGCCATTGCGAATGACGGTCGCTGTGTTGATAGGTACAGGCTTCGCCCACCCAAATATAAACGGAGCGCCGCTAAAATAGAGGAGTGCGGGGAGCAAAAGCGTGCCGACCGGATCGACATGGATGAGAGGGTTGATGCTGAGCCGTCCTTGGCTTTTGGCGGTGGTATCGCCATATTTGAACGCAACCCACCCATGCATGATCTCGTGCCCGATGATGGCAATAGCCAAAGCCAGCACCATCGAGAGGAGTTTGATGATCTCTGCTTCGCTCATCGTTACTCTATCGGCTCTTCGCGCTCGATGGAGGTGACTTGTCTGCCGATGCGTCCCCATCTGATCTTGTAGCGCTCTTTTTCCCAGAGAGCTTCGCATGCTTTGGAATCGATCGGTGCAGTGCCGCAGACTCTTGCGAGTCCGGCATGATCTTGACCCGAACCATACTCATCATCGCCTCCAAACATCTGCTTATAGCTGCGGCCTTCAAAGCTGAAGTAGATGAGCCACGGTTTGCCGACGATCAGGCGATAGGGGACAGCGCCCCAGAAACGGCTATCATTGGAGTTGTCTCTATTGTCGCCGACCATATAGAAATGCCCCTCTTCGACCTTTTTGTAGAGCGCATTTATCGGACGGTCATCAACCATAAATTCAGGCGCGTTCAACTCCTCGATAAAAGCAGGTGTCATATCTATCTCTTTGTCGTTGATGAAATATTTCAGAAGCATCTCGTAGATATTGCCGCCGGCTTCAGGCTGGTATTGGATACCGGGATGGTCATCCATGTAGGGATTGGAGACCCAGAGCTTTCCTTGGAGCGTGACGATTTTTGTTTCAGGATAGTGGGATTTGATATACTCATCCCCCTCGCTGAAGTGTATGAGGAGCTCTTTGTCGATATAGATGAGCTCATCCCCGCCTGTAGCGACGCATCGTTTGACATAGTGTATCTTCTCGTTTTTTGGATAGCGGAAGATGACGATATCGCCTCTTTGCGGTTTTGATCCCTCGATGAGGTGTCCGTTGCCGAAAATATCGGGCAAAATAGGCATCTCAAACCATGGAAGGTGTGGCGTCGGGATACCGTAGCTAAATTTTTTGGCGAAAAGAAAGTCGCCGATGAGGAGCGTGCGTTTCATAGAGCCGCTAGGTATCACAAAAGACTGAGCGACAAAGAAAATGAGAAAAAGAACAATGATTATCGTCCCTGTCCATGTGGAGGAGAAGTGGAGGAGTTTTTGGAGGAGTTTTTTCATTACGCTCTCTTTTTGGCAGATTTGAGTGTATTTTCAAGCAGCATCGCGATAGTCATCGGTCCGACCCCGCCGGGTACGGGAGTGATATAGGAGCATTTTGGGCTCACTGCGGCAAAATCGACATCCCCCGCCAATGAGCCGTTTTCAAGCCGATTGATACCGATATCGATGACGATCGCCCCCTCCTTGACCATATCGGCCTTGATGAGTCCCGGCACACCGACACCGACTATGACGATATCGGCGGCAAGCGTATGGGCTTTGAGATCTTGGGTGAAGATATGCGTGATGGTTACCGTGGCATTGGCATTGAGCAGGAGGCTTGCCATGGGCTTGCCGACGATATTGCTTGCGCCGACCACACAGACATCTTTGCCTTGAAGTTCTATATTGTAGGTATCAAAGAGCTTCATTACCCCAAGCGGTGTACAGGCGACGAAGGCATCGAGTCCGGTGACAAGGCGTCCTACATTGTAGGGGTGGAAACCGTCAACATCTTTTTTGGGATTGATCACTTCAAGGATCGCATCGCTATCGATATGTTTGGGGAGAGGAAGCTGTACGAGGATGCCGTCGATACGGGGGTTGGTGTTCATCATCTCGATGGTGGCGATGATCTCCTCTTGGGAGATGGATTCGGGCATATGGTGGGTGATGGAGTAAAATCCGACTTTTTCGCAGGCTTTGGCTTTCATCTTGACATAGGCATGACTCGCCGGATCGTCCCCAATGAGAATGACTGCCAAACCAGGGACGATGTTTCTGCTTTGTTTGAGCACTCCTACTTCACGAATAACATTTTCTTGTACTCTGTCGGCAAGAGACTTCCCATCTAAAAGCTGCATTGTTTTGAAATATCCCTCTAAAAATTTTAGGGTATTATAGCAAAATATGTTTACCAATGAGACCATGCTTGGAGTTTGGATGAAGAGAGTTATCTTTGTGTTGCCTTTTTTGCTCTGCGCCCAAGAGGATTTTATCTCAGATTTTGAGTATGGTCAAATGCTTTACAAAAACCCTAGAGGGGTAAGCTGCGCCGCTTGTCACGGTGAGAGCGGAGAGGGCAAGGAGATCATCGCCTATCGGGATGAAGCAAACCAAACAAAGGTTTTGCGGGGCGCTGATATCAGAAATCGTACGCTTGAGGATCTCGAAGAGAAACTTTCCAGAGATCATCCTGTCATGCCAAAATACTATCTTACTGATGAAGAGGTGAAAGCGATTTATGATTATATTCAACAAGTGTATCACGGCAGTGAGGGAAAAAATCCCAAATAGCATCCAG
>DZAQ01000021.1 GCA_022729615.1 Sulfurovum sp. | reverse complement strand
TGCATCAAGGATGTGAGGCGTGTGGCAAGATAGGTATCGAAGCGATGCTTATCGCAGCAAAAGAGAAAAATTTAAAGCCGATACTGCTTGATTATCGTACCAGCGCCGATGCAAGCGGTGATGAATCCGGAGTCGTTGGCTACATGAGCGCAGCATTTGTGGAGGCGAAATGAAAAAGGAAGTATTGATCAAGCTCGCCCGCGCGAGTATCGCTGAGGCGGTAGGAGTGGACTATGCGATAGATTTGGCTGAGATGATCAAGCAAAATGGATGGCTGAAGGAGAAAGGCGCCTGCTTCGTGACTCTCAGTATCGGTGAGCGCAGGCAGCTCAGAGGCTGCATCGGCTCGATCGTCGCGCACCGACCGCTCTACGAAGATCTCATTGGCAACGCAAAAGCCGCGGCGCTCAATGATCCGAGATTTTTGCCGCTTGGTGCTGACGAGTTTGATCAGATCGCAGTTGAAGTCTCTCTTCTCACTCCGCCCAAAGAGGTGGAGTATAGTTCGATCACTGAGCTAAAATCAATAATCAGGGCAGGCATAGATGGCGTCATACTCAAATATGGCGCTCACCAAGCGACCTATCTGCCTCAGGTTTGGGAGCAGCTGCCGGATTTTGAAAGTTTTTTCAAAAATCTATGTATGAAAGCAGGCATGAACACAGAGTGCCTCTCGCTGCACCCGCAAATATTTACCTATCAGGCAGAGGAGTATAGCGAGGCTCATTGATCTTGGATGAGTCCTTAAAAATTAGGAGATAAAATTGAAAGATTTAAACACACTTATTGACTCGATGATCACACAGGGGGTACTCAAAAGCCCTCAAATTATCAAAGCATTTGAAGCCGTAGATAGAAAACACTTTGTGCCTCAGACGCTCCGGATGAACACCTATGTTGATGCGCCGCTGGGTATCGGTGAAGGGCAGACGATCTCTCAGCCCTCTACCGTGGCATTTATGCTCGAAGTTCTTTCGCCGCAAAAAGGCGAAAAGATACTTGATATCGGTTCCGGATCAGGATGGACGACAGCGCTGCTGTGCCATATCGTCGGTGAAGAGGGGAGTGTCAGAGGATATGAAAGGGTTGACTCATTGGTAGAGTATGGCAAGCACAATCTGGCTAAATTCTGTCAAAATGAGCGATGCTCGATCCAAAAAGCCAAAAACGATCTCGGAGAACCGGGTGAGAAATTTGATAAGATACTGGTTTCGGCTGCCGCTGAGGAGCTGCCGATGGAGCTTGTTGATCAGCTCAAAAGAGGCGGCAAAATGGTTATTCCCATAAAAAATTCGATCTTTATCGTCACTAAGAGATTGGAAGATGATGTGAAAATAGAGGAAATCTATGGTTTTAGATTTGTGCCTCTGATCTATTGATCATTTGGCATCGATGATGACTACGGCGATAGCAAATCCGCCGTCATGGCTGATAGAAAGCGAGCTCTCCTTGATCTGAAATCTCTCCTTGGCTTCAGGAGAAAGTCTAAAATAGGGAGATCCCCTTGAGTCTTTGAAGATCTCGATATCACAAAATCGTAACTCTTTGCCGATCCCGCATCCCAGCGCTTTGGCGATCGCCTCTTTGGCTGCCCAGAGTCCTGCGAGTGACTCTGTTTTGGTTGTCTTTTCGATCTCGTTGGGAGTGAGAAATCTCTGTTTGAAGCGATCCCCAAACTGCACAAGGGCATCTTGTATTCTTGAAATCCGTATAATATCCGTACCGATTTTCATGCGTTTAGCCTTTCTGATTTAGTCATAATCACATCCACTCTACAACTTTTGAGACTTCATCGGCGATAAAACATTTGATGGGCGTCTCTTCGATCGGGGCGTTGGGGATAACGGCCTTCGTGAAGCCTTGGGTCTGTATCTCTTTGAGCCTTTGCGAGAGAGAAGAGACATCCCGTATCTCGCCCGTGAGGCTTACTTCGCCCAAAAAGAGTGTTTCAGTGCTGAGTTTGCGATTGCGGTAGCTGCTGAGTATAGCCGCGATGATCGCGAGATCTGCGGAGGGTTCACTGATCTTGATGCCGCCTGAGATGTTGATGAAGACATCATAGCTTGCTAGCGGAAGGTCGAGTTTTTTCTCCAGAAGTGCAAGGAGCATCGTAAGACGGTTATTGTCAAATCCCGTAGAGCTGCGTTTGGGGTGTCCGTAGGATTCGCTTACAAGCGCTTGCACCTCTATGATGATGGGGCGGCTTCCCTCCATGATGACTGTGAGCGCGGAGCCTGACTGGAGTTTTTCTTTGTTGAAAAATTTCCCCGCCATACTTTTGGCATCGATGAGTCCCTCTTTGTTCATCTCGAAAATTCCCACTTCGTTGGTGGAGCCGAAACGGTTTTTGAATCCTCTCAAAAGCCGGAGCTCGGAGTTGGTGTCCCCCTCGAAGTAGAGAACGGTATCGACCATATGCTCCAGCACGCGTGGACCTGCGATGGAGCCGTCTTTGGTGATGTGTCCGATGATAAAGATGGGGATAAGCTGCGATTTGGCTATCCGCATCAGCTCAAAAGTGATGGAGCGTACCTGCGTGACAGAGCCGGGAGCCGATGGGGTCTCCTCCGAGTAGAGCGTCTGGATGGAGTCGATCACGATGAGTTGATACGATTGCCGTTTAATTTCGCTGATAACTGACTGGAGATTGATCTCAGGGAGCAGATAGAGCTCGTCGTGGTTGGCGCCAAGCCGATTGGCGCGCATCTTGATCTGTCCGGCAGACTCTTCGCCGGAGACATAAAGAACCCTCTGGGATCTTTGGGCAAGATTTCCTGCGATTTTGAGCAAAAGAGTTGATTTGCCGATCCCGGGACTGCCCCCGATGAGCGTGAGAGAGCCCGGAACGATACCGCCTCCAAGGACAAGGTCGAGTTCTTTGCTGCCGGAACTCAGTCGCACGAGTCTATCTTCTTCTATTTGTGTGATGGGTTTGGCTCTGGTTTGCTCCATCGAGGAGGAGCTGTTTGAGGTTGATTCGAGATATTTTATCTGCTCGGTCGAAAGCTCAACCATGCTCTCCCAGGCTCCGCAGCCTGTACATTTTCCCATCCATCTCGGGGATTGAAATCCGCATGACTGGCACTCAAAGAGGGTTCTTTTTTTTGCCAACAATTCTCCTTTCTATCGCTTTTGGCTATTATAAACTAAAAATACTCTATTCGTAGAATTATTTGACAAATTGAAGTCGGAAATAGATTTTTTTTCAAGGTTAAGTGATACAATATTCAAATATATTATAACAAGGGAAAAGCAGATGCGGCGAATTATGATTTTTTTGGTGTGTGGATGGAGTTTTTTGTGGGCGCAATCAGAGGAGTCTTTGTTGATATCTGCAGACAATCCTCTGATTTTACTAGCCCTGTTTACTCTTGGGATCGTAGGAATTATTATTTTGTTTATCTCTTCAAAAGAGCTGCTCAAAACAAAACAATTGCATGAGGAGTTGGTCAAAAGACAGCGGGAGATCGAAGATGGACAGATCAATCTTCTATCAAATATGAGTGAAAATATCTTCAAATTGACTCAAGAGACGATAGAAAACCGCAATACAATTTTGAAAAACACAAAAGACAGATCCCTTGAGCATCTCCTTGAAAATCTTATAAATTCAGAAAATACGCTTTTGGATCGTACAAATGATTTGATCGGGTTTTTGAGAATCAAATCAAAAAAAGTGAAGATCATCAATGAGCGGTTCAATCTCAATAATGTACTCAATGAGGTAGCGGGGTTGGTTGGCGCCAATCATGAAGGGAGCAAGGCGGAACTAATTTTCGATATTGACCATACCGTTCCAAGATTCTTGATAGGGGATTCGCTGCATTTGGGGCATATTCTTACAAATCTGCTGGAGTTCTCTCTCTCTCAAACCTCTGCCGATGAAGTAAGATTGAATGTCACAATTTTCCATACTTTTGAAGCAAAAACAGAGTTGCAATTTCAAATTATTGATACGGGTGCCGGGTTTGACCAGACGGATATCGAAAAGATTTTTATCCCCTTTTATGATGAGCAGAGCAGCGAATATATAGGATTGGGGCGGTTTGTTGCGCATCAGCTTGTTGAATTGATGGGCGGCGAGATAAGCGTACAAAGTTCTCGCGGCAGGGGAACCGCATTTACTTTTGTTCTGCCTATTCAAGTGAACAACTCTGAAGAGAAGCGAAACTACCGCCTGCCCGAGAAGATACTCACTGCAAAAAAGGTCTTTATTGCTGATAGTAACCACAATGTAGCATTGTCGATCAAAAAGATGTTTGCCTATTTTAGGCATGATGTTCGCGTTATGACGCAAGAGCAGTTTACAGCTGCAAAACCAAAACTTGAAGAGTTTGATATTGTTATTCTTGGGGAAGAGCTGTTTAATAGTTTTGTTGTAGAGTATTGTAAGACATTGCAAAAAAATAGAGATATCAAGATTATCTCTGTCGGCTCTATGCTGCGACCGCTCAAAAGCAAAATTGCAGAAGATGTCATCAGCCGAAGAATAGAGATGCCGATCAATCAGGAGCGTGTTTTTGAATTGATTGTAGATCTCTATGGTGTCAAAGAAGAGCAGACAGCAGCAGATGCATCCGGTAAGGCAAAAGAGGAATCAGACAGAGAGTTGATTTATAAAATGCATATTGCCGAGACGCCGAATATCAAACGGGAGCAATTTGTAGATTTTAGCGGAGCAAATATTTTGATTGTTGAGGATAACCTAATCAATCAAAAAGTTTTAGTCAATATATTGGATAAATCCGGAATCAACCTCTCCTTGGCGAACAATGGAGAGGAGGCAGTGATGCTTATCACAAGCGGTAAAAAGAATTTTGATCTTGTGCTTATGGATATCAATATGCCGGTTATGGATGGCTATGCCGCGACAGAATATATCAGAAAAACCGGCAAGTTCGATGCTCTGCCCATCGTCTCTTTCACTGCATTGGTATTGGATAGTGAGATTGAGAAGATGTACCATTGCGGTCTTAACGCATTTTTGCCAAAACCTATCAATATCGGAAAACTCTATACCGCATTTGAACGATATATCGGTACTAACAAAAAGGCAGTTTCTCTCAGGGATACTTTGAGTGCCAAAGAGGTCAAAATTGATGGTCTTGATATCGGCAAAGGGATAAAGTATGCTGGCGGGAATGAAGCTATGTACATAGAGATTCTTAGAGAGTTTTTGGTTGCATACGGCAAAAGCGGCGAATTGGTGTCAAGACTGGTGAGAGAAAATCGAAATGAGCAGCTGAAGATGCTCTGTTTGGATTTGAAAGGCTTGACAGCCACAATCGGCGGATACAAACTCTACGATGTGGCTGATAAAATTCATAAAATTTTCATCTATAAAGATTTATCGCTTTTGCCAAAATATGCCCAAGAGTATGAAGTGGAGCTCGAGAGACTCAAAGGGTCGATACGCACATATATAGATAAAAAATAAGAGATGAATCCCTTAGGGTAAGACAAATTCATTGTATTACCCTAAATAGAATTTCTCTTTCTCTTTCATGTAGTTTACAATTTTTTGAATAACCTGAGTATTCTTTTTTCCTGCCTTGCCGGAGGAGGATTTGCTTCTGATGTGGACGGTTGTTGTATTATTGGTAATGGTATGGATGGAGATTTGGATATGCTGCTTCATAAACCAAAAACCTGCGTCTGCTTCCAGGGTACCTGTTTCTGAATTCTCATGTGTGATTTTGCCAAATGGGAGCCCTTTCAGAGCCTCTTTGGTCAATAAAAATGAGAGCTCATAGGGAAGAAGCAGTATCACCTCTTCATAGTCTCCTATTTCTCTTGCCATCTCTTGAAGTTTTTGGCGTGCCTGTTCTATCTCAGAGAGTCGATTTGTTTTTTCGATAAACTCCTCTTTGGATGCGTGGTGAACGATTCGCTCCTCTTTGGGTACGATGATTCTCTCGTCTGTTTGATTCGTGGTTTTGGAAGCTTTTTGTCTAGTGAAGCCTTCAGATTTTAAGATGATCGGGTCTAGAAAAATACCCAATATATATAAAACGATACTTGAACCCACAAGAGCTCCAAAACCCAAGAGTGTAGCGAGCTGAAGCGACTTGCTCAGCGAGTACTCTTGGGCAAAATAAATGGTTGCCCCCACAACTGTTGCGAGCGCAAGCACGATCGCAAACTTAATTACATATTTGTTTGTAGTATGACTCATCTCTCTCTCCTATTTGATAAATATTTCGTCTAAAATGGTATTGACATACTCATTGGCTTTGAAGCGGATGAGATTTTCCGGCTGTTCGCCTATGCCTATATAGAAAATAGGCATTTTGAGTTCATCCGCGATACTGAGTACCGCACCACCTTTGGCTGTTCCGTCAAGTTTTGTGATGATGATACCGTCGATCCCGACGATCGCATCAAAGGATTTCGCCTGATTGATAGCTGAACTCCCCTGCGTGCCGTCAAGTATCAAAAGCTTACGATGCGGCGCTCCTTCGATGGCTTTGCCGGCGACACGAACCATTTTTTTGAGCTCTTCATTGAGATTTGTTTGGGTATGGAGCCTGCCGGCTGTGTCGATGATGACATGATCGATCCCTTTGGCTTTGGCTGAAGCGATCGTATCGAAGACCACGCCGGATGGATCATGCCCTTGCCTGGTCGCGACAATAGGGATATTGAGTCTCTCTGCCCAGCGGGTCAACTGTTCGATCGCCGCAGCCCTGAAGGTGTCGCCGGCTCCCAAAATCACACTTTTGCCGTTTTGCATATAGCGGTAAGCCAGCTTGGCTATCGTGGTTGTCTTGCCTGCGCCGTTGATCCCGATGATCATCTCCACGAAGGGTTTCGCATCGCTCTCTTTGAAGTCTGCTTTGTATTGGAATACAGAGATGAGCGAGTTGTATGCCTGAATGCGATTGACTTTTTCCGGCATCCCATGCAAAAGCCGTTCAGTGAGCTCATAATGTACATCCGCTTCAAGCAGGATATCTTCAAAGAGCGTCTTGCTGATCTCTTTGTGCTTTTGAGGGGCAACTTCATGAATCGCTTCACTGGTTTTGCCAAAGGCTTTCTTTAAAAAATTGAACATAGGTTACATCTCCTTTTTCTTGGCTTGCTGCAGTTCATTTTCTATCATCTCCAGAGGCATCGCACCTTCATAATAGCGATAGAGTTTCCCGTTTTTATAAAGAAGCGTGAGTGGAATAGAGATATTTTCTCCCAAGCCAAGCTCTTTAATGATCTCTTTTGCAAAATTGTTGTTGTCGATCGCATGAGAGATAAAATAGTTAATTTTGTGCTGTTTCATAAATTCACGAAGTTGTAATGAGTTTTGCATATCACCTACAAGGACTCCGGCGACAAAGAGCTCATGAGAATATTTTTGTTGGAGTTGGTTGATATCTTGGAGTCCGCTCTTGCACGGAAGGCACCATGTCGCAAAAAAATTGACCAAGACAAAAGGCTGATCAATATTTTGAAATTTCATATCCTTGTTGTCAACAATAATTTGCAGCTCCCTCTCGTCAATATCTTTGAGTTTGAATATCGGCAGAGGCTTGGCAGTTTTGCTTATGTTGTTTTCAGATTTCTGCCGGATTGTCTTTTTGACGGTTATCTCATTCTCTGCAGTTTTCTTGTCATTGCATCCTCCAAGCAGGATCAATACCAACATTGCACCCGCCAGAATTTTGCCCATCACACACCTTTAAGCTGAATTAGGAGATTATATCCAACGGTACTTTATAAAGTGGAGAAAAGTTTGGTATGCAGAAGAGTTTATTTCGAAATGAATCTTTGGCGAGATTAAATCTGTATCAAAATGGAAGATATCATGCCAAAGATCACAAAGTCATAAAGAGTCTCTATAAAATTATCAAAAATAAGAATGCAAAAACCCTTTTGCTCTATCTGCCGCTCAAGATTGAGGTGAATATCAAACCGCTTATCAAAACTCTTCGCCAAGAGGGTCGCACACTTTTTGTGCCGTTTATGGAAGGTGAAAGTTTTAGATTGGTAAAATATAGATTGCCGCTAAAGAGAAAAAAATTTGGTATAAAAGAACCAAAAAAATCAAATCAATATAGAATGAAAAAGATAGATTTGGCTATTGTTCCGATGGTTGGTACCGATAGGAGCTTGAGGCGAGTGGGGTTTGGCAAAGGGATGTATGATAGATTTTTTGCCAAAGAAAAAGCGCATATAAAAAAAGTACTTTTTGTCGCTCGCCGATTGTGTTTTGCTGATAGTATCGTCACGGATCATTACGATGTGGTTGGCGATACTATCATTACGCCGGAAAAAATTATAAATCGAAAGAAGAGATATCACGAGAGAGCTAGAGGATAAAAGCGGGAAGTATGGAGTTCTATCGAGGGCACCTCTAAAACCCAATATATAGACTGCCACGACTTTTCAAAGTCTCGCAGTGACGGGGATTTCGTCATTGCGAGCGAAGCGCGGCAATCTAATTTTTTGAGGTACCCTTATAGATATGGCATATCCTCATTATATTTGTGCTAAAGAATAGAAATACTATTGATTGCACTGCCGAAGTGATACTCTTTTTGCAAAGGAGAAAGAGTGTTGTTAAGTTTGGTCATGACGGGTTTGCTGTTTGGTGTCATCGGCGCAGGAATCACCTATGCATGGGTGAGAAGCAGCGGAAGCAAAAAGTTTGCCTATATGGAGCTGGAGGCGAAGGCGAAAGCCAAGGCTATAGAACATGAGTCGGAGCGGATGCTTCAGGATGCAAAAATGAAGATCAAAGAGGAGGAACTCTCCTTGGAAAAGGCATTTCAGGAGCGTCTTCATGAGGTTGAAAAGCGCAACCGTAATTTGATAATGGAGTCCAAAGAGCTTCAAAAAGAGCAAGAGGCATTGCAAAAACTTCAGTATCGAAGTATCGAGAAGAGTAGAGTATTGGAGAGGCTCGAAGAGAAGAAAAATGCCTCTGTCGAAACCTTGATCAAAAAAATCGAGAGCGTAGCCTCTTTGACAGAGGAGGAGGCAAGAGCGGAGATCCTTGAGCAGGTAGAGTCAAAGTGCCATGCGGATATTGCGGCGACGGTAAGAAAATACGAGCAGCGCGCCAAAGAGGAGGGGGAGCGAAAAGCCAATTATATCCTTGCTCAGGCGACTACGAGATATGCGGGAGAGTTTGCCGGCGAGCGTCTTATCAATCTTATCATACTTCCAAGCGACGAGCACAAGGGACGCATCATCGGGAAAGAGGGGCGCAATATCAAGGCGCTTGAGGTTTTGCTCGGCGTTGATATCATCATCGACGAGACACCCGGAGTCATTGTGGTAAGCTCTTTCAATCTCTACAGAAGGGCGATCGCGACAAGGGTGATCGAACTGCTTGTAGAGGATGGACGCATTCATCCGGGGCGTATCGAAGAGGTCTATGCGAAAGTTGAGGCGGAGTTTGAACAGAAGATTTACGAAGAGGGTGAAAATATTCTTATAGACCTTGGTCTCTTTCCGATGCATGAAGAGATCGTGAGACTGCTTGGTCGGCTGAAATACCGTGCGAGCTATGGACAAAATGCCTTGGCGCATACGCTGGAGGTAGCGAGGCTCGCATCGGTCATGGCGGCAGAGATGGGCGGCGATGAGAAGCTGGCGATGCGCGCGGGATTGCTGCATGATATCGGAAAAGCGCTGACGCAGGATTTTGGAGGCTCTCATGTGGAGCTTGGCGCGGAGTTGTGCAGAAAACACAATGAGCATCCTACCGTCATCAATGCCATCTATGCACATCACGGTCATGAGGAGCCTGATAGCATAGAGAGCGCCGCTGTTTGCACTGCCGATGTCCTCTCTGCCGCAAGACCGGGTGCCCGCAGAGAGGTGCTGGAGAGTTTTACCAAAAGAGTCAAAGAGTTCGAGACCATCGCATTGGGCAAGGAGGGGGTCGAGCAAGCATATGCGATCCATGCGGGCAGAGAGCTGCGCGTGATAGTGAGTGCTGGTCAGATCGGCGACAATGAAGTGGTGCTGTTAAGCAAAGAGATAGCAAAAGAGATAGAAAATAGGGTACAATATCCCGGCGAAATAAAAGTAAATGTGATTCGAGAGTTTCGTTCAATTAATTATGCGAGGTAAAAACAGTGGAAAAATGTACTAATATTCGTGCACATATACGAATGGAAGAGCGTTACGAGACGATGAGTTTATTGTTTGGAGATTGTCCTGATCTCAAAAAAGAGATTGAAGCAGCGATCAAAGAGGTCAAAAATGAGACCGGAATGACACCCTTTATTTTCGAAAAGATTTCCAATGATAGACCGGATATCCAAGCCTATTATATTGAGTTTCATGATGATATTCATAGAACCGGAGGGGATTTTTTCAATAAAATCCTCAAGAGATTAAAAATTGATCACTGCGATTCCGGTCTATGCGAAAGATAGTTCTTATCGCCTTGACGGCGCTTGGTCTTGTTTCTGCCGGATTTGCTCAAAATACTCAAATATCAAAGAGCCCGCAAAAAGATATTATCGTAGTTATGCAAACCAATCAAGGGTCGATCGAACTGCGACTCTTTCCAAAAATCGCGCCTCGCGCTGTTGAGAACTTTGTCACCCATGCGAAAAACGGATACTATAACGGTCTTATTTTTCACAGAGTTATCAAAGGATTTATGATCCAGGGGGGTGATCCCGAGGGGACAGGTACGGGCGGTGAATCTATCTGGAAAAAAGATTTTGATGATGAATTTGCTCCCAATGTAGTCTTTGACCGACCCTATATTTTGGCGATGGCAAACAGGGGTCCCAACACGAACGGAAGCCAGTTTTTTATCACAACCGCAGTTACGCCTCATCTCAATGGCGGATATACCATCTTTGGAGAGGTGATCAAGGGGCAGGATGTTGTCCGAAAAATCGAGAGTGTCTCCACGGCTACACCGGGTGATCTACCGCTTTTCAGACAAGTTATCGAAAAAGTGACGGTAAAGTAGCGTTTGAACTTAGAGGCGTTGCGCCAAGAGCGACAAAAGTGGCTTCTTTGGAAAAATATCCAGCCGCTGCAAGAGGCAATCGCTGCACTTCCAAAGCTTGATGTGGAGAGTGTATTGCTTGAAGATGTCGTGCAAATCGATTTTGCCTCCATCGGCTCCACTCAGGAGCAATCGATACTCGATACTGCAAAATTGATGAAGCCATGGAGAAAAGGACCTTTTCGACTCTCAAAAACAGTGATCGAGAGTGAGTGGAACAGCTTTATCAAATACAATCTCCTTGAACCGCATTTTGACCTCAAAGATAAAGTTGTCGGAGATATCGGGTGCAATAATGGCTACTATCTCTTCCGGATGCAGCGCCATCAGCCCAAAAAGCTCGTCGGTTTCGACCCCTCGGCTTTGACCTATTGCCAATTTCAGCTTCTAAACCATTATCTGCGCACGGATATTGTCTATGAACTTTTGGGCGTAGAGCATGTGGAGTTTTATGAGCATAGTTTTGATACCCTCTTTTGCCTTGGTGTCCTCTACCATCGCAGTGACCCGATAGCGACGCTTAAATCACTCTTTAAAGGGCTCAACAAAGGCGGAGAGCTTTTCTTGGATACCTTTATGATAGACGGGGATGAAGATATCTGTCTGACACCCAAAGATCGTTATTCGAAAATACCCAATATCTATTTCATTCCTACGATCAATGCGCTCAAAAATTGGTGCTATCGCGCAGGATTTGCGAGTGTAGAGGTGTTGGCAGTCAAAAAAACCGAGCAAGAGGAACAGCGCAAAACTGATTGGATCGATTCGCAGAGTTTGGAAGATTTTTTGGATGATCAAGATGAGACATTGACTATCGAGGGGTATCCTGCACCCAAAAGAGTCTATATAAAAGCATTAAAAGTTTAATTGCGCATCGATTTTTTTTAAAAATAAGATAAATATTAAAATATCCAAACTAAACTAAAAATTACTTTTATTTTTTAATAAGCATTTTTTTGGTATAAACTAACTTAATATTAGCCGGAATGTTTTTCCGGTATCTCAATGTGGCTTTGCATGTTGAGAGTGAAGGGTAGAGTGTATATATGAGAATATTAACTGTTGGTATGGATGAAGAGGGCGTTAGAGATCTTGAGATCGAGCTTGGAAAATATTTTATTTGCATAGTTGATCACGCAAAAGATCTCTATGATGCTACAAATTTTACTGATTTTAGACACTATGAGCTTGTCATAGTCGTCGATGAAGGTGTGAAATTTTCATTGGAACGGTATATCAATGATGTCAAACGCAAAAAAAGTGAAACGAAGATAATTATTTTGACCGAGGATGCGAAACAGCAGGGAGGATATTTTGCTCTTGGCGCGGATGATGTGGTGCACAATCATACAAATGAACCGGATTTGGTCGCAGCAAGAGTTTTGGCAAATATGCGCCATCTTTTTGGCACGAAGATAGATGTAGGCAAACTGGTAATAGATATCGCCAACAAAAAGATAGAGTATGATGAGAAGATAGTCTCCTTGAACGGAAAAACTTTTGACATCCTCGCCTATCTGGCGCTGCGAAAACAGCGGGTCTTCTCCAAAGATGAGATCATCAATGCCTTATGGGAAGAGCCTGAATATGTGAGCGACAATACCGTAGAGGTCGCTATCAATCAGATCCGTAAACGCCTCAAAAGTATTTTGGGTTTTCAAGTCATTCATACGGTAAGACGCCGAGGGTATAAGTTCTCTTATTAGGGATCTCATTTGGCTGCTCCAAAATCTCCATTTTCCGACACCCTTTTTCTAGTCTCTCTTGACAGCATCCAGCCAATACGGGATGGTTTGCTGCTCTTTTTTGAGTGTAGAGGCGGGTCCGTGACCGGGGTAGAGTGTGAAATCCTCTTTGATTTTTGATACTTTCTCAAGGCTTTTTGCCATATCTGCGGCACTTGAGGAGGGGAAGTCCCATCTTCCTATAGATTTTTTGAAAAGAAAATCCCCGCTGAACCAGACATCCTCTATCTCGATGATACTGCATCCGGGTGTGTGTCCCGGGAAGTGGCGGTATTTGACTTTGATACCCCCGATATCAAGCGTTTCATCCCCATCGACCAAATGATCTGCTTTGCTTGGCGGCGTGCCTTGTCTGAGGGGGTCGCTGCTGAGCATAAAGGCATCCCCTTTGGGGGCATAGATGGGGGCGCCCAGTCTCTTTTTGAGTTCCGCATTGCTCCATACATGGTCGAAATGTCCGTGGGTATTGAGAATGGCGATGACATTATGCGAATTTCTGATGACCCAATCGGCGGCATCCATGCCTGGATCGATCACCAAATCTTTGCCGTCGATGGTAACGATATAGCAGTTGGTTTGTGTGTACCCCATGGGTTGGATTTTAATCTCCATAGATTATAATTCTCCTATGAATATCTATTTACTTTTAGAACAGGCTATCACCTCAAGCGATATCGAGATCAAAGAGACTCTTGCTCTGAGGTGTTTGGAGTATTGTACCGAAAATTGCACTGAGTTTCTTGGCGAGTCGGATCCCAAAAAATTCAACCACCCCTCCTATGCATCGATCTGTCAAATTGTTGAGCCGAAATCGCTCCCAGCAAGGCGAGATTTTGAGAGTATTGAGGGGTTGGCGGCGCTTGTGCATGCGATCTTGCATATCGAATACTCTGCGATCGATCTCGCTTTGGACGCTGTGTATAGATACCCTTTTATGTCTCTTAAATACAAGATCGATTGGCTTGAGGTTGCCATGGATGAGATCCGTCATTTCCGAATGCTCAAATCGCTGCTAGGGGAATTGGATTTTGAATACGGCGACTTTCCGGTGCACAGCGGGCTTTTTGATGCAAGCGTGCACACAGCAGACAATCTGCTTGACCGTATGGCGGTTATCCCCCGATATTTCGAGGCGAGCGGTTTGGATGTCAATCCCCAAATCATCAAAAAACTGCATAACAAACGCAAAAATCCGCTCGTTGCCCGCCTTGTGGAGGCGCTTGAGGTGATCTACCAAGAGGAGATAGTCCATGTCCAAAAGGGTGATAAATGGTTTCGAACTCTTTGCGCGGAGCAGGGGATCGAGGCGGAATCCCACTATATGGAACTCCTTGAGAGGTATAATCTGAGAAAAAAACATCGCCCGCATATCAATGTCGAGGCACGCAGAGCAGCCGGATTTTCTTGCGGCGAACTCTTGGAGCTTGGAGCGGAAGATTGTAGAGAGTTGTGATAGGGTTATGTTAAGTTGAATTAAAATTAGTTGAGCTATAATCAAAAAATATATTAAGATTGAGGGTTCCATATGACAAAAGAAATACCTTTTTATACTCCCGTAATCTCCGGAAAAGAAAATCAGTATATCAATGAGGTGCTGAGCCTGGATGGCAAATCAAAGGTTGAAGCGCTGGAGAAGAGTTTGCAAGAGTATATCGGCGCCAAATATGTTTTGGCCGTCAATAGCGGCACATCGGCTCTGCATCTAGCCATGTGCGCACTTGATCTCAAGCGCGGGGATAAAGTCGTCTGCAGCGTCAACGGCTATCCCGATATACCTGAAGTGGTACGGCACTTTGATGCGGAGCCTCTCTTTGTTGACTGTGATGCGGATGGATACAATATCGATCTTGAAAAGCTGGATGAACTGCTTGCAAAAAACAGAAGCAAAAAGCTAAGAGCGGTCATCGTCAACCACATGGCGGGGCAGTCGTGTGATATTAAGAGACTCTACGAGATCGCCAAATCTCATAATGTGCAAGTGGTTGAAGATGCATCCGATGCGATGGGATCAAGCTTTGGCGGTCAAAAGATCGGCAGTACCGGAGCGGATATGACAACCTTTAGTTTTGCGCCGCATTTGCATCAGAGTATCGTGCAGGGCGGTATATTGGTGACGGATGATGAGTCGCTTTATGAACGCGCCAAGCTGATCCGTACGCATGCTATCAGTGATGGAAGAGGAGGCTCGTACGAGCAGGTTGACTATCTCTATGATGTGATCGATATCGGATGGAAGTATGATATGAGCGAGATCAATGCGGCTGTTTGTCTCGCGCAGTTCGAGAAAATTGATTCATTTATACTCAGACGACAAGCTATCGCCAAACGATATCTGGAGCGGCTGCAAGGTGTTGCTCATGTGAAACTGCCAAAAGACAATGGAGAGCATATTTTCCGCCATTTTATCATCGAGATCGATAAAAATCGGGATCATTTCGCCAGAGAGTTGAAAAAAGAGGGTGTGAGTATCGGGCTGCACTATATCCCTTTGCATCTGACGAGTTACTACAAAAAAAAGTACGATATTAAAGTATTTGATTTTCCTGTCGCTCTTAGTGTCTTCCAGAAAGTGATGTCGCTTCCTATCTACAACTCTCTTTCGGACGAAGATGTGGATACTGTCTGCAACGCAGTTATCAAGGTGGCAAAAGCGCATATTTGAGGATGAGATCCGAGCAAATCAAAAATTTTTTCGAGGCGTTGTTTTTTGCTCCAAAATTTCTCCATCGGATTGTCATCCTCTTTTTGCTCCCGCTCTCTTTGCTCTATGGCGCTATGATGTATCTAAGGCGCGTCACGGCAATAAAAGAGTCATTTGGTGTTCCAATTGTTAGCGTGGGCAATCTGATCGCAGGCGGGAGCGGCAAAACACCGTTTGTGATGGCTCTAGCTTCGAGATATGAGGGTGCGGTCATCATCTCCAGAGGCTATGGGCGCAAAAGCAAAGGGTTTGTGCAAGTCAGCCGCGATGGACAAATCTTGGCAAATGTCGAGCAGAGCGGAGATGAGGCGATGCTTATGGCGCTCTCCTTGCCCGAGTGCAGCGTCATCGTCAGCGAGAACCGCAAGAGCGCGATTTTAGAGGCAACCAGGCAGGGGGCAAAACTTATCATTCTGGATGATGGATTCAACCGTGTCGATATCAAAAAATTTGAGATTTTGCTTGAGCCGGAGGTGATACTCAATAGTCTTCCGTTTCCGGCAGGTCCGTTTCGTGAATTTGCATTTACAAAAGGGTATGCTGATTTGGTCTTGAGGGAAAATAGGGATTTCAAGCGGAGCGTCTCCTATGAAAATCTCAGCCCAAAGATGCTCCTTGCCACTGCGATCTCCCATCCGCAGAGGTTGGATCTGTTTTTGCCTCAAGGAGTGGTTTACAAGCGCTATTTGTCTGACCATGCCTACTTCGATGAGGCGGAGTTGGCTGATTTGGTGCAAAGATATGGCGCCGATTCGCTGCTCGTGACACAAAAAGATGCGGTTAAGATGGCGCAGTTTAAGTTGCCGTTATCGATTATGAAGCTACAATTAGAGATAGATGAGAGCATATTTGCGGATATCGATCTGTATCTTCAAAAGGAGAGGATATAATAAACACAT
>DZAQ01000114.1 GCA_022729615.1 Sulfurovum sp. | reverse complement strand
CAGTGACGGTGATCTGTCATTGCGAGCGAAGCGCGGCAATCTAGTTTGCAGAGGCGCCCGATATTTTGGATTTATGCTAGGAGATGACAGATGAATTTGCTCTACCATATAATCCGATGCGGCGGATATTTTGGGATAGCCATAGGGATTTGGGCGGTTGCCGCCGAGCCGACGGGTGACCTCTGCGATACGACAAATAGAATCTCTCCGATCGAAGCAGCCCGACAGATCGACAGATGGAAACCGGAGTCATTGCTTGCCGGCAGCGATACCGCACACTTTGGACTCTCACACTACAGTGAAGTGCATCGAACCGCCATCATTCCCCGTCTAGGTGCGGTTGTGCCGCTTGAACGCGCGATCGATCCCCAGATCGGGGAAATACAATTCAATGGTGCTTTGGGCGAAATGAAGCTTTCAAAATACCTCTATGACCCCCGATCAAAGGTGCAAGGAGTGATCGTCATCAAGAATGGAACGATCCTCTATGAATCTTATCCGGGTATGCGCTCTTTGGATATGCATCTATGGATGTCGATCACCAAAACGGCAGCAAGTCTGGTCGTACGGCTTCTGGAGGAGGAGGGCAAAATAGATGCCGATCTCCCGCTGGATCTCTATCTGCCTTGGCTGAAACAAAGCGGGTGGGAGGGGGTCAAGATCATTGATGCTCTGGATATGATGACTGGCATGGACATTCTTGAAACAAGACTCAAGCCGGACTCGATCTATATGCGGACTCATCTAGCGGGCATCGGAGCGTCTTATCTTGGAGATATTGAGACGATTCGGGAGGTTTTGCGTTCTGCCAAGAAGATCAGAAAACCGGGCACGGTGTTTGAGTACGGCTCCCCGGTGTCACTGCTGCTTGCCGAGCTTGCCGAAGCGGTTACGGACAAACGATGGAGCGATTTGTTCGCTGAGTATGTCTGGTCGCACTTGAGCGTCGAAGGAGATATGCAAATTGGCGTCTCTCCGGATGGGCTTGCATTGGTTGACAAAACAGGCGCAAGCCGTCTGCGCGATCTGGCTCGCTATGGGATGCTCTATACGCCAAGCTGGCAAAAGGCATCCCGCAAATCTATCATTTCCAAGGAGTATCTCAATCGCCTGCAACATGGGAGAAGTCCTGAAGCTTTCGAGGCGGGCGGACACAAAGCATACAATCTCAAACGCTTTGCTGAGGCTCCGATAGCCAATGGATATCAGTGGGACGCCGTCTTTGCCGATGGCGATCTTTGGAAATCAGGCTTGTGGGGACAGGGGCTCTATATCTCACCCTCCCGCGATCTGGTCGTGGCATTTTTTGGAGCCGCTCCCAACGATCTAGCCGGCTATGCGCGAGCTATTGCTCGGAGTATCCCGCCAAATTAGAGTTCGATATAGTCGAGATCCTCGTGGAAAGTTTCACGAGTTTTATAAAGGGCAAACAGTGCGATGGCAAAAACAACCGTCCCTACGGCAATGGCAGAGCCCAAGATACCAAGCGGCTCTTTGAGAAGCATAAAAGCCGAGGTGATCGGCACGACAGACCCTCTCACGAAATTGGGTACGGTCGTAGCGACGGTAGCGCGGATATTGGTCCCGAACTGCTCTGCCGCCATCGTAATGAAGAGCGCCCAGTAGCCGCAAAAGACTCCGAGGAAGAAAACTGCTACATAGAATGAATCAGCCGTACTCTCAAAAAGAGTAAAATAGTAGATGACGCTGGCAACAGAGAGCAGCATAAAGCCGGCATAGGTCTTTTTGCGGCTTTTGAGCTGCTGAGAGATATACCCGCTGGCAAAATCACCTATCGAAAGCCCGATATAGCAGTACATCAAGGCTTTGCCCGCGCTCACCTCCCCCTCGATCGCCAATGCTTTCGCAAACTCCGGCGAAAAGACGACCAATATCCCTACGACATACCATAGCGGCATACCGATAACGATCGCCTTGAGGTACCTAGCAAAGATATCGCGTCTTTTGAAGAGCATAAAAAAGTCGCCCCGCTTGATATCATCGCTGAGATGATGGGCAAACATCTCCGACTCTCTGACGCGAAATCGCAAAAGCAGAAGCAAAAAGCCCAAAATCCCTCCAAACATATAGGCATTGCGCCACGCAAAGTGCTCAGCGACGATATTGGCGGCGACGACACCGAGCACACCAAACGCAGCGATACTCATGATGCCGTAACCCCGCAGCTCTTTTGGAAGGATCTCGGCTACCAGCGTGACGCCTGCGCCCAACTCACCTGCCAGCCCGATGCCGGCGATGAAGCGAAGCAATGCGTACTGTTCGACATTGGAGACATACGCATTGAGAAAATTGGCAATCGAGTAGAGGATGATCGATGCGAACAGTACCGAAAGCCTGCCCTTTTTATCACCCAAAATTCCCCAAAGAATCCCGCCAATGAGCATCCCGCCCATCTGTGCATTGAGGATGATCGACCCCCAAAGGGTGATCTCTTCTCCTGTAAGTCCAAGCTCGCTCAAGCTCGCAACTCTCACGACACCGAATAAGATCAAATCATAAATATCGACGAAGTACCCCATCGCGATGACGATGACAGGAAGCGTGAGAACTTGTCTCCAAACTGCTATAGGCTGGGACGGCATATTCATCGTATGACCTCTCTGTCAAGCTCTCCGCTTTTCAGTTTCGCCAGATACTCACCGAGCATTTTTTTGACATCACCCGACATCACAAGGAGTCCAAAAATATTGGGTATCGCAAGCGCCAAAAAGAGTACCGTACTAAAATCAACCATAGTGCTCGTATTGACGATGGTCGCCAAAACGATAAAAATCAAATAGATCGTTTTATATACCATCACGCTCTTCGTGCCAAAAAGATAGACCCATGCGATCTCTCCGTAATAGGACCATGCAATGAGCGTTGAGAAGGCAAATAGAAAAATAGAAAAGCTCAGCACGGCAGGAAACCACCAAATAACCGTTCTAAATGCTTCAGCCGTCAATGCTGAGCCGTTTTTTGCCTCCATCAATACGCAAAAACTTCCGCTTGGATCGCACACATTTGTCGTGACAATAACGAGCGCCGTTGTTGTGCAGACGATGACCGTATCTATGAAGGGCTCATACAAAGCGACCATGCCTTGACGGATCGGATACTTTACCTTCGCCGTTGAGTGTGCGATGGGGGCGGAGCCTATGCCTGCCTCGCTTGAGAATGCAGCCCTTTGAAACCCTTGTATGATGACACCGATCATACCGCCGGCTACCGCCGTAGGAGCAAATGCACTGACAAATATTTCTTCTAAAGCCCAAGGGAGTTTCTCTATATTAGCAAAAAGAACAAACATTGCGGCCAACATATAAACGCCCACCATCAACGGAACGATTTTCTCGGTTGTCTGTGCTATGCGTTTCACGCCTCCTATGATGACAACTCCGGTCAATATCGCCATCACTATGCCAAATACCCACGGATACTCTTTGAAAAATCCTATCTCGTTGCTCACCGCGCCGAGCGCTTGGGAAACCTGAAAAGTATTTCCGCCGCCAATTGCCCCGCCGATCAAAAAGATGGCAAATACCAGAGCCAAAAATTTACCAAGATGCGGGTATCCTCTCTCGCTGAATCCCTTATTGAGATATCCCATACCACCACCGATGATCGTGCCATCCGACAAAAACTCTCTATATTTGAGCGAAAGAGTCACTTCAGTGAATTTGAGGGTCATTCCCAAGAAGCCCGCCACTATCATCCAAAAGGTTGCGCCCGCTCCGCCGATGGCTATGGCTATAGCGACTCCGGCGATATTGCCAAGACCTACCGTTGCGGAGAGCGCTGTTGTAAGCGATTGTCTCGGCTCGATGATGCCGATATCCTCTTTGGTTTTATATTTGCCCATAATGATCTTGTATGAATGGGCGAACATCTTCAGATTGACAAAATTGAACTTTATCGTGAGATAGACTCCGCCAAAAATCAACAGTGAAACCACAAACGGCGCTTTTGCGCCCTCTATAAATCCAAAAAAGATATCAAAAAACAGTACGGATTCTAAAAAACCCGTAAGCTGCAGAAAAAATTCATTCATTTTTACTCTTTATATT
>DZAQ01000113.1 GCA_022729615.1 Sulfurovum sp. | reverse complement strand
TCAATAATGAGCTTCTTGAGAGAAAACAGTGCGGAGCATTCGACTAGAGAGGTTTCGGTCAAAACGCTCCTTTCGCTCGAAGGCAAAACACCAAAAGAGATCACAAAAATACCTTACTGGAGAGAGGCGCACCAGGATATACCCTTGAGTGTTTTCAAGTCAAAAAAAATCAAAAACAGGTCAAATTGTTTTGCTTGCCATAAAGATATGGAGCATGGAAATACGGATAATGTGAATATTATCTACAGAGAAAACGAAAATTAACAAAAAATTCGCAAATATTTGCAAAACAAAAGAATAGCATAAGCTTCCGTTGGATAGATTATAATTTATACTTTTGAGTAGGATAAATTATTTTTATTAAAAGTTCAAATTTTCATTTGAAAGGGAAGCTGATGCAAATCGAAATATCAAGAAGAAGATTTCTGCAGGGCAGTGTCGCGTTAAGTGTCGTTGGGGGGACAAGCGTAAGCGTAAGCAGCCTATTGGCAAGCGGGGACGCAAAGGGCGAGATGACCGTCACGACCAAAACCGGTACGGGTCCCGCGACAGAAGTCGCGACACTTTGTGAAATGTGTGTCAACAAGTGTGCCGCGATCGCAAGAGTAGAAGATGGAGTGATCACCAAACTCAATCCAAATCCGCTCTTTCCAAAGTCAAAAAATATGCTTTGTCCTAGAGGAAATGCGGGGATACAGGCTGTATATGATCCTGATCGTCTCAAATATCCTATGATTCGCGTAGGAGAAAAGGGAGAAGGTAAATTTAAAAGAGTCTCTTGGGAAGAGGCATACGAAGCGATTTGGAGCGGTACGGATAAGTTTCCGGGGATGGGCAAAATTCTTGATGAAGAGAAGGATAACCGCTCTACATTTCTTTTTTGTGCCGGAGAGGGGATGGCAGAACACACCTTCAAATCCTTTTTCTCTGCGTTTGGCTCTTCAAACTGGCTCAACCACGCCTCATTGTGTCTGCAGACGGTTGTCTCCGGATATGGTGTGACGATAGGCGGCTATGCAGACGCAGATTTTGAAAATGCAGAGTATGTCATCATGGCAGGCGCCAACAGAGCTGAGGCGATCGTCACTCCCGATACTATGGATATTTTCAAAAGAACCAAGGGAAGAGGGGCAAAACTTATTTGCGTAGATCCGAGGTTCACAAACACGGCTGCCAAATCAGACAAATGGCTTGCCATCAATCCGGGTACAGACTTGGCTTTTGTGCTTGCATTGACCTATGTGGCGCTCACGGAAGAGCTCTATGATAAAGCTTATGTTGCAGCAAACTTCAACGGCTTTGAAGAGTATAAAAAGAGTGTTATCGATAATAAATATACTCCCGAATGGGCTCAAGGGATTACGGGTCTCAGAGCCAAAGATATCACGCAGGTAGCCAGAGAGTTTATGGCGCATGCACCAAAAGCGATCTACTATCCGGGCAGAAGAAGTACCTTCGCCAATAATGATTTTCAATTGCGCCGTGCTATGGCTATCTTCCAGGGGTTGGGCGGTGGTATCGATACAAAGGGCGGCTTGGTATTTGGAAAAAGCCTGAAGCTTCAAGAGCATAGCGCTCTTGAGCCGATATATGCCAAGGCAGAATCAAGGGCGATAGAAAAAGAGAAACATCCCACCAAGGGACATACTGGATATGCTGACTGCGCCGTAGTAAGCGGCGGCGGCTCATGGATCGGATGGCGCAACAGATTTTTGGAAGGTCGTATGCCCTATAAGGCTAGGGGTATGTTTGTCTATAAACACAACCCGATGCTCAATATGCCAAATGTAGAAAAAACAGCACAGATGCTCAAAAAGATGGAGCTTGTTGTGGTGATCGATACCATGCCGAGCGATACGGTAATGTATGCAGATGTCGTACTTCCTGAGTGTACCTATCTCGAGAGGACAGATCCGGTCAAAACTTTTGCGGGCGTAATGCCCTCGATAGCGCAGAGAAACAAGGTTATCGAGCCGATGTTCGAGACAAAGCCGGTGATCGATATCATGCGCGGGCTGACCCATAAGATATCCAAACCGCTCTTTGAAATCACGAAAAAATATGATGAAGATGTCCAAGAAGAGTTGGCAAATCTTGCGAGTGATGAGGCGGTATCAGCGGAGAACAATGCAACAGCAGCTCCGCAAAAAACACCGGAGCAAAGAGAGGCAGAGATCTATGCAGACTTTGATCTCACCAAACCTTTTGAACATTCGCAAGAGGAGCTCAACAAACAGGCTGTCGAAGGGCTTTACGGGGCAGAGGCGGTCAAGGCGCTCAATGAAAAAGGGGTCTTTTATCCCAACATGGATAAGTTTTATAAAGAGCTCTCCGCCAATACGCATCAATACTATCCGGAAAAAGAGAAAGCCTATAGCGTCAACGGCGGCAAGCCAAAAATAGCCTCCAATAAGGTGGAGTGCACCTTGCCGAATATGGCTTCCAAAGGCGTCGATCCGATGCCTGTGTGGAAGGATGAGTACAATTTCGTTGTTCCTGAAGGCAAATTCAGACTCTTGACGGGTCGTCATGCGCAGTTTACCCAGAGCGGTACTACCAACAATATGATACTCAGAGATTTGATGTCGGAGAATTATATCTGGATCAATAAACGGGTTGCCAAGGAAAAAGGGATCGAATTTGGGGATATGATCGAGGTTTCAAGCGCCGTGGGCAAAACACGGCTCAAAGCATACCCAACTGAAAAAATAGGTCCAAAAATGCTCTTTTTCATTCATGGTTTTGGATCGGAGAGCGAGGCATTGACATGGGCATACAAAAATGGAGGGAATGACAACGCCGTTATTGCCGATGTGATCGAGCCGGTGTATGGCGCAGCTTCGATGCATGAAACAAATGTGGAAATAAGGAGAGTATGAGATGGCAACATATGGAATGGCGCTAGATTATAAAAACTGTATCAATTGCAAAGCATGCGAGGTTGCCTGCAAAGAGGAGAACGGCGTGCTTCTGGGCGCGGATAAACACAGGATTTGGGTCGGCGCCAATGAAGTAGATGGCGAGTGGCCCTATTTGGATATTGTATCGGCTACTTTCTTGCCCAGCCAATGCCAGCACTGCAGCGATGCCCCATGTCAGGATGTTTGTCCGACAAATGCAACCTACTACAATGAATTTGGTGTTGTGCTGGTCAATAGTGATATGTGTATTTTGTGCAGCTACTGCATGAATGCCTGTCCTTATGATGCGCGATATGTGGATGACAGGACGATGACGGTTGATAAGTGTACATTTTGCAGCGATACCAGACTGGCAAGAGGCGAGACCACCACGGCATGCCAAAATACTTGTCCTACAAAAGTTCGGACTTTTGGAGATCTTGATGATCCCGAAAGTGAAATAAGCGAACTTTTAAGAACAAGAGAGCACTTTTCGCTCAAGACGCATTTGGGTACCAATCCCAAACTCTATTACCTAACTTAAGGAGCAGATAATGGCACAAACAATTGAAAATGAAGAGCAGATAGGCATTATCTCTAAGGCAAAAGCGTTTCTCTCTACGATTCCTTACAATAAAATAGGCATGAAAGAGTTGCTCCAATATGAAAAGACACCGAGAAATAATCTTGTAGCGCTTCTTGTAGTACTCTTTTTGGTATTTTTTGCGGTTGGGGTAATGAACTATTTGATGCATGGACATCATGCTTACAATGTCACAAGAGAGCATCCGTGGGGATTGCTCATCGCAGTATATATCTTTTTTGTTGTCAGCTCTACGGGTCTTTGTATTGTTGGTTCCTTGGGGGATGTATTTGGTTTCAAAGACTATATGATGATCTCCAAAAGAGCTATTTTTGGCTCAATAGTCACTATTGTCGCCGGATTTGCCGTCATCGCATTTGAGATCGGGCATCCTGTGACGATGATGATTTACAATGTACTCACACCGGGTCTTACGAGCGCTATTTGGTGGATGGGGACGCTGTATGGACTCTATCTCACTTTCATGATTATAGAATTTATGTTTTTGCTTAAAAACGATATGAAAAGCGCTAAGTTATTTGGTTTGATAGGATTACTAGTGGGTCTTGCGGCACATTCAAATCT
>DZAQ01000112.1 GCA_022729615.1 Sulfurovum sp. | reverse complement strand
ATAGAAACATTTGATCCGGAAGTCTTTGAGGCGATCAGTGGCGAGCTGGAGAGACAAACCGACCACCTTGAGATGATCGCGAGTGAGAATTTTACTTTTCCTGAAGTCATGGAGGCGATGGGATCGGTTTTTACCAACAAATACGCAGAAGGGTATCCCTACAAACGCTACTATGGCGGATGTGAGTTTGCCGACAAAGTCGAACAGTTGGCGATAGACAGGGCATGTGAACTCTTTGGATGCAGCTATGCCAATGTCCAGCCACACTCCGGCAGCCAAGCCAACGGCGCGGTTTATGCCGCGCTCATCAAAGCCGGCGATAAGATCCTCGGAATGGATCTAAGCCACGGCGGTCACTTGACGCACGGCTCCAAGCCAAGCTTTTCAGGCAAAAACTACCAAAGCTTCACTTACGGCGTGGAGCTTGACGGCCGTATCAATTATGACCGGGTTTTGGATATCGCCAAAATCGTACAGCCTGCTATCATCGTCTGCGGAGCCTCTGCCTATGCGAGGGAGATCGATTTCAAACGATTCAAAGAGATTGCCGATGAAGTGGGTGCGATTCTCTTTGCCGATATAGCGCATATTGCCGGTTTGGTCGTAGCCGGCGAGCATCCAAGTCCATTTCCGTATGCGGATGTTGTCACAACCACAACACACAAAACACTCGCAGGACCTAGAGGCGGCATCATCCTTACCGACAACGAAGAGATAGCCAAAAAGATAAACTCGGCTATCTTCCCGGGCTTACAGGGCGGTCCGCTTGTGCATGTAGTCGCTGCGAAGGCTGTCGGATTCAAACACAATCTCTCTGATGAGTGGAAAATCTACGCCAAACAGGTCAAACTCAATGCCGCCAAACTTGCAGAGGTGCTCATCGCAAGAGGATACGATATCGTTTCAGGAGGCACCGACAATCACCTTGTGCTTGTCTCTTTCCTCAATAAAGATTTTTCGGGCAAAGATGCAGATGCAGCGCTCGGCAATGCGGGGATCACCGTCAACAAAAATACCGTACCGGGTGAGACCAGAAGCCCCTTTGTGACATCGGGTATCCGTGTCGGTTCACCCGCGCTCACCCGCAGAGGCATGAAAGAGAGAGAGTTTGAACTCATCGCAAATAAAATTGCGGATGTGCTGGATAATATCAATGATACTGCGCTGCACGCGCAAATCAAAGAGGAGATGAAAACAGTTGCAAGAAACTTTGTGATCTATGACAGAGCTATCTATTAAAGAGCCGCTTCTTGCCCCCAATCTGCTGAAACTTGACAGATCCTACTACTATGTCAAGCGCAGCTCCATCGTAGAGAAGATAATCTTTCAGCATCGTACCTTCTACGCAAAGTTTGAGCGCATCGATGAACCGCTCGAAGAGATGGTCATCTCACAGCATCTCAATCGGCAGTATATTATCGCCTCTCCGTTGCTCAAAAATGGAAAAACAGAGTATCTCGTCATCGAGTATAGAGGTATGGAGCCTTCTCGATTTTTCAATGCCGTCAGACACTTGATGAGTTCACTCCAGATCACAAATTATCTTCTCTTCAAGGGGAAAAAAGAGAGCTATATGCAGCTCTTTATCTCTATTGCTCCAGCCGAACTTGAAGAGGCAGACGCAATGGTATCGGAAATCTCAGATGCTCTCGAGAGGAGACTGCCCAAAGAGTGGAAATGTTTTCCTGACAAATCACTCCCCGCTAGTTACAATATCATTACTCTCCCTTATAAAAAACTCGCCCATTAGACTTTTATATAGATTAATATGATATAATAATGGAAAAATATTTAGGAGCTTTCATCTTATGATAAAAGATCACAATTTAGACGACCTCATTATCGATGATATCAAACCTGCAAATAGCAAGAGCAAAGGGATTTTGACGATTGTTGCTCTTTTTGTTGCACTCCTTATCGTTGCAACCATTATGACGCGTATTTTCCTGGGTGAAAGCGATCAAAACAGTACTCTTCCGGCAGAAAAGCAAGCAGAAATCATCAGTCCGGATCTCAAGCTCGATACGACACATCAAGTCAAAGAGTCAGAGAAAAAGGAGCTCGATCAACTCTCTACGGTTATGGAGGAGACATCCGATAATAAACCGGCTGCGGCAACAGAATCTTTGACCCTGCCGGAAGAAAATAAAACAGATCTCATCAAGCCCCAAACCGCTCAAATCAATGAAACCGTAGAGGAGAATACGACACTCTTGGCGCCAGCCAACGAAGTTGCGCCTGAGCCGCTCAAAGAGGATCTCGCACCCCAAGAAGTATCCGAACCTGCAAAAGAAGATTTGGCTCCCCAAGAGAGAGCACAGCCCGAGCAGAGTACTCCTGCCGCACAAACAGACGAAACAGCACAACCTGAAGAGATACAAGCTGACAGACCTCAGCCGGTCAAACAGACGCCTCCTGCCAAAAAGAGTTCAAAACCAAAACCAAAACAAACAGAAGAAAAATTCAGTCAGTCCGGAAGCTTTTATATTCAAGTCGGCTCTTTTGCCAAAGAACCAAGCAAACAATTTCTCAATGTCATCACCAAAAATGGCTTTCAGTACAAAATGGAAAACGGGAAGCTCTTGATCGGTCCCTACGCCAATGATGCGGCTGCACGAAGTGATTTGCCAAGCGTAAAAAACAAGATTAACAAAAGCGCTTTTATCAAGCATTAAAAGGTGTTGATATATGTATCAAACTCTGCTGTATGACCAGCTTACCCCTGTAGCGCTCTATGGGCAGATCAAAGAGGATTTCCAAGATGAAGTAACGATGCTCTTTGAGAGTGTCGTCAATACAGATGAGGGAAATTTCAGCTTTATTGTCATCGGAGCTCTCGAACGCCTCAGCTATAAAGAGAAAAAAACTACCTATATCGACAAAAACGGCTATACAACTTCGCCGGACGAAAATCCATTTGCTTTTTTGAAAAAATATTATTCCAAGCTTGACAGCGCCAAATATCAAAAGCTCTCAGAGGAGATCGGGATAGGTTTTGTTGATGGCTTTATCGGCTTTATCGGGTATGATATGGTGAGAGTTTTTGAACCTGTATTAGAAAAGAGCATGGCAAACCTCCCTGATCCTCTCCAAACCCCCGACCTTGATCTCATCCGACCAAAAATCATCCTTGCCTACTCCCATAAATCTGCCAAACTCACCATGATTCTCAATGACGAACGCGAGCAAGTGAGATTTGAAATGATATCACAGAGGCTCCATCACTCATGCACTCCTATGCCGTTTATCCGTGCGAAACTCGAAGGAGAGGGGGAGTTCTCCATCCAAGAAGAGCGGTTCAAAGAGATGGTAGAGGAGTCCAAGGAGCACATTCGAAGCGGAGACATTTTCCAAATTCTCCTCTCGAACCGCTATACCCAAAAGGGCAAAATTGACCCATTGAGCTTCTATCGTCTCCTGCGCTCCAAAAATCCCTCCCCCTACCTCTTTTTGCTTGATTACGAAGAGTTCTCCATCTGCGGCTCTTCGCCCGAAGTGATGGTGAGACTCACCGAGGGTGAAATCCTTTTGCGTCCGATAGCCGGCACGAGAAAAAGAGGCAAGACGCACCAGAGAGATATAGAACTCGAAGCGGAGATGCTTGCAGACCCCAAGGAGTGTGCCGAACATTTGATGCTCATAGATCTTGGACGCAATGATGTGGGCAGAGTCGCGAAGCCGGGCAGCATCAAAGTGCCGGAGATGATGCGTGTCGAACGCTACAGCCATGTGATGCATATGGTCAGCGATGTTGAAGGCAGACTCGAAGAGGGCAAAGATATGTTTGATCTTCTTGCTGCTACTTTTACTGCCGGTACGATGACAGGCGCTCCCAAGATCAAAGCGATGGAGCTCATCGCGCAGTTTGAGGGACTCAAACGAGGATTTTACAGCGGTGCGGTCGGATACTTCTCCTTCACGGGAGATATGGACAGCGCTATCACTATCCGAACGGCGCTCATCAAGCCCGACTCCATCACCCTCCAAGCCGGCGCAGGTGTCGTAGCAGACAGCAAGCCTGAGCTGGAGTATCTTGAGGTACAAAACAAACTCGGCGCGCTTCTGGCTACACTCAAGGAAATGGAA
>DZAQ01000111.1 GCA_022729615.1 Sulfurovum sp. | reverse complement strand
ATTCGCTTTTTGGGCTCAAAAACTTCCAGCGCTTCAGGGGTAAAATCAGCCGCCATCACTACCTCAAGGAAGATCTCATTCATCTTTTGCGCTAAAGCCCCGTCCACGATACCGTTTACGGCAACCACGCCGCCAAAAGCAGAGACCGGATCGCACTTGAGCGCTTCCGTATAGGAGGCGAGCAGATCGGCTTTGATCGCAAATCCGCATGGATTGCCGTGTTTGACGATACAGACAGCCGGTTCGTCGCCAAAACTTGTCGCTATCTTGAGCGCGCCGTTTACATCATTGATATTATTGAAGCTCGCTTCGCCTTTGAGCTGTTTGAAGTGGTCGCTAAAGTGGGTATCAAATTCGTAAAGCGCCCCTTTTTGGTGTGGGTTTTCGCCATATCTTGTCTGAAATGATTTTTTGCCGGTGATAAATTGGTATTCGCCAAATCCGTCATTAAAACGCCTATTCATGTAGTTGGCGATCATGCCATCATACGCCGCAGTATGCTCAAAAGCCTTGATCATCAGAGCGCGTCTGAGCTCAAGAGTATCGCTCTTTTGCTCCAGTGCCTCGAGAACAGAGGAGTAGTCTGCGCTATTAGTTACTATAAGAACATCTTGGAAATTTTTCGCCGCCGAGCGCACCATCGCGGGACCGCCGATGTCGATATTTTCGATGATCTCATCAAAATCATCGGTTCTCTCGATCGTCGCTTTGAAGGGATAGAGGTTGACACAGACAAGATCGATTCCCTCTACGCCAAGCTCCCTTGCCTGCGCCGTATGTGCCGCGTCCCCTCTTTTGTATAAGATGCCGCCGTGCACGAATGGATTGAGCGTCTTGACACGCCCCTCGAAACACTCGGGAAACTTAGTAACTTCGTCGATCTCAACTACCTTGATACCCGCTTCGCTCAGCTTTTTGTATGTTCCCCCCGTAGAGATGATCTCCCATCCCAAACGCTCCAATCCGCGTGCAAACTCCTCTATCCCGCTTTTGTCGCTGACACTCAATAATGCTCTCATATTTTCCTCTCTTCTGTTATTTATCGCGCAATCGGATTCGGACAGACTCCTCATGAGCCGTAAGTCCTTCCGTGTGGGCTATGAGCGCGCAAGCCTCTCCTATCTCTTTGATGCCCTGTCGGCTCATCGATATGATCGATGATTTTTTCAAAAAGTGCTCTACGCTGAGCGGTGAGTAAAATCTCGCTGTACCGCCTGTGGGAAGCGTATGGTTGGGACCTGCGACATAATCACCGATAGGCTCAGGAGTATAAGCGCCCAAAAATATAGCCCCCGCATGCTTGATATACGGGAGCAGTTCCATCGGATTTGCGGTGAGTACCTCTAAGTGCTCGGGGGCTATCTTGTTCATGAGTGCAACCGCCTCATCCATCGATGCAGTCACGATGATAGCGCCACGCTCCTCTATCGATTTTCTAGCGATACTCTCTCGTGAGAGGCTCTCCAAAAAGCGCTCAACCTCGTCGCTGACCCTGTTGGCAAGTTCCGGGTCCGTGGTGATGAGTATCGAGCTTGCCATCTCATCGTGCTCGGCTTGAGAGAGAAGATCGATAGCGATGAAATCCTCGCGCGCGCTCCCGTCTGCCAGGATACCGATCTCGCTGGGACCCGCGATCATATCGATATTGACTTCGCCATAAACAAGTTTTTTGGCAGTTGCGACGAAGATATTACCCGGACCCGTGATGACATCGACCTTGGGGATCGTCTGCGTGCCGTATGCCATCGCACCGATCGCGGATGCGCCGCCAACCTTATAGACTTTGGTTACTTTGCAAAGATGACACGCAGCGAGCAATAGCTCATTGATCTCGCCATCGGGTGTCGGGGTGCAGACGATGATCTCCTCTACACCGGCGACTATCGCAGGAATGGCATTCATCAGAAGCGAACTCGGATATGCCGCTTTGCCTCCGGGGATATAGAGCCCCGCCCTATCCATCGGGGTTACTTTCTGACCAAGCATGGAGCCGTTTTTTTCGAAATCAAACCATGATTTGGGCATCAATTTTTGATGATATGACTCGATACGGTCATAAGAGAGATGCAAGGCGTCACGAAGAGCGGGAGTGATCGATTCGTATGCTTTTTGCATCGCCTCTGTCGAAACCATCAGCGCCTCGTCACTCTGAGGCTCCCAGCGGTCGAACTTGGCGATATGCCTCCTAAGCGCACCGTTGCCCTCTTTTTTGATCTCACTTAGCAGGGTATTGACCGTGGAGGTAACCCCCTCGATATCCATCGCGCCGCGCGCCAAAAGTTCTGCGAAATTTCCCCCGAAGGTTTCATCGCCGCTATAATATATTTTCAAAATTCATATCCTTAAATTTTCGTCGGTACCTCGGGAGCATACTTGCATTCCCCAATACTCCGCCTTGATGCAGATAGAGTGTGGGATGCATGAAAATCTCTGTATGATCGAGCAGTACCAGCCACCCTTTTGGATCATACAAAAGATCAAATTCCACACCTGTTTGATGTCGTAATTCTAGCCAAATTTTGTAATATTCTCTATAAAGCTTGCCAAAATGGAACCTCTTTTGGCTCTCCACGATAGTCGGATGGAGGCTCTCATCACTCTCAAGTTCCAAAAATTGCTTTTTGAGATAGCCGGCATCTCCTACGCAAGGTGTGGTAAAAATTTTCGTCTTAAAATGGGTATTTTTGTTGAGCAGGAGTGAGTTTTTCTGCAAAAACAGCGCCGTTGTTCCCGTCCCTGAAGGGAGAAAAACATTGAGTGTTTCTATATTCTGCTCTTGCTGCCACTCCCAAATCTCTTCGGCAAGCATCGAAATGCCATACTCTGATTCGCTCTGCCTGCCCCCCTCCTCTATAAATAAAATTTCATCGGAAACTTGGATATCTGCGATCTTGTTTTTGTCTTGTATCTTCATGCCGTTTTCTAGTGCGGCTTTGAAATTTCCTTGAGGATTTTCTTGTAGATATTTGGAAATATGATCTACGAAGTAGTCAAATTCCCACCCTTTCATCTTTGCCAATAGACTCAGTGAGTACATCGCGTTGGATTGATTGGAGCCGTATGAGATGACCTTTTGGATATTTGGAAAATCATTGACCAAAAAGTAGTGGAATTTGCGTGCTTTGTTGCCTGAGAAATCAGAATGGATCAAATCGTCTCTTTTGAGAAAGAGTTCATGCCCGCCAAAAGAGATACTCTCTATCGTCGAGGGCAAATGTAGTCTCATATCCATGGGAATCGTTGCTAATCAGCCCATGAGAGCTTTTTTCTCTCCTCTTGGGCGATGCGCCAAAGGTGCGGATCTCTTTGAAGCCAATGTTTGAGGGTGTATTCGAGATCTGCCCAATCCCTGGCGGTATGGTTGTACATCCAGACGAAATCACCAGGATTGGTGGCGAAAAGCTCCTCAAAAGTGAGATTTTTGTTTTTGTATTTTCCAAATGTGATCTTCTCGAGCAGTATGGGTGTTTGCGTCAAAGCTACCAACTGCTCCTTGTCTCCTCCCACTCTCTCGAGAAGAAGTTCAAAAAGCATGAAATGCCACAAAACATCGCTCAAAGCATCATGCGCCCTCATCTCTCCTATCCCCAATCGCTCAGCCGTCTGCCGCTCGCCCTTGTAGAGACCATACTGATAACGAAGTGTTTGGAGCCTGTAATTTTCTGCATCTTTGAGGAGGTGTCTTGCGCACCTATCGGTATCAATGAGTTTCATCTCCAGCTCTAAACCCTCATTTTTGAGCATAGCGATATCAAGTTCATTATTATGCGAGACAAAATAGCTTGAAGCGTTGTTGGCACTCTCCAATGCCACAAAAGCATCCGTCTCATAGGGCCAGAATTTCTCTTCGATCATCTCGGGAGTGATGTGATGCACCCCCATCGCGGCAAAACTCATGGGAATATCCGTGAAACAGAGATCGCTAAAAACCTCGATGCTCTCACCCTCTATTTTGATGAGGGCTAGCTGGATGATCCTGTCGCTGCTATAATCCACGCCGGTGGCTTCGACATCTACAAAACAAAGTGCCATTGTAACTCCTTAGGTTTAATTTAAAAATTAGATTGCCGCGCTTCGCTCGCAATGACAAATTCCCGTC
>DZAQ01000110.1:1341-4125 GCA_022729615.1 Sulfurovum sp. | reverse complement strand
TCTTTCGCACCGTCACTTCAGATCGACAGATCCCGGCTCGCACAACCGTCATTCATGACCGTTCTCTTCGCGGAAATATCATCTCAAAAGACGGATATATACTCAGCAGCAGCCACAAACTCTACAAGGCTACCGTCTATGCAAAGAGTATCAATCCGAGGATGATGGGGCTATTTCTGCGTCTCTTTAGTATCTACAGCGGTATCGACGAGGAGAGTCTCAAAAAGACTTTTTATGACAAAAAGGGCAAAAGAAAAACCGGACTCATCACTCTTTCTTATAATCTAGATAGCCGAAGCGCTCTGCAGCTCAAATCCCTCGCGCGCAAACTCCGCAAAATGGATGTCTTTCGCTCTTTCAAAACAAATGGCGGCGTGGAGGTCCTTTATGGTTTGGATATTATCGAAAGCGGGGAGACGCGAGAGTTCCCGCTCAACGACTGTCTCACTCCCATCATCGGATATGTCGGCAAGGAATCTACCGATGACTATGTGCGTCCGGTAGGCAGAAAAGGGATTGAGCGATTTGCTGACAAATATATCCGCTACAAAGTAAACGGACTCTATACCGGAGAAAGAGATGTGATAGGCGCGGTGATACGCAACAAAAACAGTATAGATATTCGTCGTATCGATGGTTTGGATGTCCGCCTCAATATCCCTCTTCCGCTTCAAAAACGAGTAGAGATGATCCTCGATATCATGAAAGAGGATACAGGCGCGGATGAGGTGATCGCAGCAGTGATGCAGAGCAATACCGGCAAGATTTTAGCGATGGGGAGTTCGGAGCGCTTCGCCCCTGCTGAGTTCACAAGCGAAGATGTCCCTGCACTCAATCCAAAATTTGCAGAATATCCCTATGAGGTAGGCTCCGTCCTCAAGCCTCTCACGCTCGCCATCGCCCTTGATCACAACCGTGTCACTCCAGACACTATCATCAATACGCATAACGGAATAATGGCTATCGGGAAAAACCGCACTATCACCGATGATGACCCCTTTGCAAGTCTCAGTGTTACAGATATCATCGTCCACTCTTCCAATATCGGAATTTCTCAAATATCTTGGAAACTAGATGGTCAAGAGTTCAGAAAGGGGCTGCTCGATTTTGGACTTTCACAGCCGACCGGTATCGACCTCACTCGCGATCTGCCGGGACAGGTCAAATCTCTCAAACTTCTCCAAAACACTATGCACCGAGCCAATCAGTCCTATGGCTATGGAATGCACGCCACTTTCGCCCAAATGCTCAAAGCCTATAGCGCCTTCAATAATGGCGGCAAAGCGATGTCACCCCGTCTCATCGACTACTTCGAGGATGCCAAAGGCAATCACTATACCCTGCCTCCGAGCCAACCAGACATACAATCCGTAAGTAAAAAAACTGCCGAGAAGATGCATACAATTCTCACCGAGGTCGTCAAACGAGGAACGGGCGTAGCCGGACAGTACAAGGGGCTGGAGATCGGCGGCAAAACCGGTACGGCACACATCGCTACCTCTCATGGGTACAGCAATCTCTATCACAGCAGCTTTTATGGGTTTGCCAACGACTACTCCGGTCATAAATATACCATTGGGGTACTCGTCATCAAACCCAAAAAACCCTATAAGTATTTTGCGGCGCAATCAGCCGTGCCGACCTTCAAAAAGATTACCGGAGCCCTTGTCGAGCTTGGCTACCTCAAACCCGAACTCAATGCCGAGGAGCTAGCCGAAGAGCAGCTCAAGCAGGCTGCCATCGAGAAGAAGCGAGCTGCATGGGAGGCGCAAAATAGCGGCATTTCAACTCCAACCGCACATTTGCAGCCAAATATTTCAGCTACACAACCCAAAAAAGAGCCGCACAAAATAACCCGGAAGGCAGAAAAGACGAAACCGTCAAAACCATCCAAACCTTCAAAAGAGCTCTTCAACGATTTGGATATGTTCTAGCCTTTGGCAAACTATATCCAGAGATTATCGATCAGTCTTGTATCGCCTACCCATGCGGCAACCAAGATGATCGTATTGCCGAGCTCCACGCGCTCTAGTCTCTCAAAATTTCTATTTACGATAGCGATATAGTCAACCCTCTCCACTCCTTCAAGCACGGCTCTCATTTCCGAGATGATCACATCGCACTCAACCTCTCCTGCCATTACTTTTTTGGTCGCTCTCTTGAGCGATTTTGAGAGAAAGAGCGCTCGAGACTTCTGCTCTTCGGTAAGATATGCATTTCGGCTGCTCAGAGCCAATCCCCGCTCATCCCTGACGATCTCGCAAGGAATGATCTCGCAAGGCAGAAAATAGTTGCGTGCCATCTGTGTGACAAGAGCCAGTTGCTGGGCATCCTTTTTGCCAAAATAGGCTCTATTTGCACCGGAGAGATTGAGCAGTTTCATAACAACTTGCAGCATCCCGTCAAAATGCCCCGGTCGTTTCTCTCCATCCAAAATATATCCTTTTATTGCAGGCGCCCCTATGCGGAGCTCATCTCTCTCATACATACTTTCAGAGGTCGGCATGAAGAGAATATCGACTCCGGCAAGCTGGCAAATCTTGCTGTCAGCCTCTTCCTTTCTGGGATAACTCTCCAGATCTTCCCCCTCCAAAAATTGCGTAGGGTTGACAAAGATGGAGACGATGAGATGATCGTTTTGGCTTTTGGCTTTCGTCATCAACGACAGGTGTCCCGCATGAAGCGCCCCCATCGTCGGTACAAAACCGATACTCCCCCTCAACTCTCTCTTGGCATCTTGCAATGATTTGATATCCCGAATAATTTTCATCTCTACTCTCTCGC
>DZAQ01000110.1:0-1241 GCA_022729615.1 Sulfurovum sp. | reverse complement strand
TTCACCTCTCTTTCACCATTATTTTGCTACACTAAAAATAAAATATAGAGATGCAATATATGGACGCTTACGAATATAGTGAACTTCTCAAGTCACTCGCTACAAAAATGGGAAACATACGCAATATCGTCAAGCCTGACGATATTCGATCGAGACTTACCGAAATAATGGCAGCACAGGAAGATGCAAGCTTTTGGCTGGATGCTGAAAACGCAGGTAAAATCTCTCAAGAGAAGACCCGTCATGAACGGATGCTGGAAAAATTTGATACCGCACAAAGCGCCGTAGATGACGCCTCAGAGTACTTCGAACTCTCCAAATCCGAAGGAGACGAAGAGACGCTTGAACTTCTCTACGAAGAGGCTGAAGAGCTCAAAGAGAAGATAGAGACACTCGAAGTGCAGATCATGCTCTCAGGCGAACACGACAGCAACAACGCCATCATCTCTATCCATCCGGGGGCAGGCGGAACCGAGAGCCAAGACTGGGCGAGTATGCTTTACCGTATGTATCTGCGCTGGGCTGAACGCCATGATTTCAAGGTTGAAGTGCTCGACTACCAGTCAGGCGACGAAGCAGGTATCAAAGATGCCTCTTTCATCATCCGCGGTGAAAATGCCTATGGCTATCTCAAGGTCGAAAACGGTATCCACCGACTTGTGCGCATCTCACCCTTTGACAGCAATGCCAAGCGCCATACCAGTTTCAGCTCCGTGATGGTCTCTCCCGAACTCGATGACGATATCGAGATCGAGATCGAAGAGAAAGACCTGCGCATAGATACCTACCGCTCATCGGGCGCGGGGGGACAGCATGTCAACAAAACCGAATCCGCCATCCGTATCACCCACATCCCTACCAATATCGTAGTACAGTGCCAAAACGACCGCAGCCAGCACAAAAACAGATCCGCGGCGATGAAGATGCTCAAGTCACGACTCTACGAATTTGAAATGGCGAAAAAACAGGCTCTCATCGATGGTGTAGAGAAGAGTGAGATCGGCTGGGGACACCAGATCCGCTCTTATGTACTCGCCCCTTACCAGCAGATCAAAGATGGCAGAAGCAATCAAGCCTTCTCCAATGTGGATGCGATTTTGGATGGGGATATCGATAAGCTGATCGAGGGAGTGCTGATCTCTCTTGCAAAATAGAGTATTTTATTTTGGATTCTATTACAAATTGATAACATTTTCTAAAATAGAAAGATTTTTACAATTATTTTTGTGCTATTGTTTTAC
>DZAQ01000109.1 GCA_022729615.1 Sulfurovum sp. | reverse complement strand
CGACTTCATATTTCCTCCACTCAAGATCACGATCAATTTGAGTCCTAGCGACCTCAAAAAAAGCGGAACTCACCTCGATCTTCCTATCGCACTTTTGATCGCCCTCAATAAGGAGCCGGTCAACGAGGAGGGGCTGTTTGTCTTTGGAGAGCTGGGCTTGGATGGCAGAGTCAAGACAAGCTCTATGCTTTTCCCGCTGATACTCTCTCTCAAAGAGCAGGGGATCATCAAAAGAGCGATCGTCCCCAAGGAGGCGATCGAATATCTGAGCCATATCTCCGGCGTGGAGTTCATCGCTGTAGAGAGCTTGAAGGAGGCGATAGGGCTTTATAAAAGCGGTACATTTGAGGCAAATATAGAGTCGTTTTCATACAATGCAGAGATGATCGAACTTGAGGGAAAATCCTATTTTTACGAGAAGCGATATGAGGGAAATTTCGCTGATGTCAAGGGGCAAAATATCGCCAAACGCGCCTCGCTCATCGCGGCGGCGGGGATGCACAATCTACTCATGGAGGGCAACCCGGGCTGCGGAAAGAGTATGATAGCCAAACGAATCAAAGATATTCTTCCGCCGGTATATGAGGAGGAGATCCTCTCTATTGCCAAACACCAGTTTCTCGATGGGATCACTCCTGATTTTTCAGCACATCGTCCTATCCGAGCTCCCCACCATACAGCCACATCTGCTTCGATTTTCGGCGGAGGGTCGCTTCAGGCAAGGATAGGCGAAGTGGCTCTGGCACACAAGGGGATACTCTTTTTTGATGAGCTGCCCCACTTTTCAAAGATCATCCTTGAGGCGCTTCGTGAGCCGCTTCAGGATAGAAAAGTGCATATTGCCAGAGTCAATGCCAAGATAGAGTATGAGGCTGATATCATGTTTGTCGCTGCGATGAATCCGTGTCCGTGCGGCAATCTGCTCTCCAAAACAAAGGTTTGCAGATGCGGTGATATAGAGATCAAGCGCTATCAAAATCGCCTCAGTGATCCATTTTTGGATCGAATCGATCTCTTTGTGGTGATGCAGGAGGTTGGGAGCGAAGATAGGGCTGATGTCACCTCGCAAGAGATGCATAGAGGTGTCCTTGGGGCGTTCGAGCGGCAAAAAATCAGGGGGCAGGTTCGTCTCAATGGCAAACTCAGCGAAGAGGAGATCGAGAAGTATTGTCTGCTCGAAGATGAGGCGCTCAAAGTGCTCGAAAGCGGTATTGCGCGATTTGGACTCTCGCATCGGAGTATCGCGAGCATCAAAAAAGTAGCCCGTACTATCGCAGACTTGAACGAAAACCGTTTGATTACCAAAAAAGACCTGCTTGAAGCGTTGAGCTATCGAAGACGCAAATAGAATTTTATCGAAAACTTACTATTTGCTCGAACGGCAGCCGCAATTTTTTGCTTTGCGGATCTATGCGATACCCCAACGCTATCAGAAGGACCACCTCTTCTTGAGTGGAGTCTAGTTCAAGAATTGATTCGACCTTCTCTTTCTCAAATCCCTCTATGGGGCAACTATCGATCTCGATCATTGCCGCGTAGCTCATCATATTTCCGGCAGCTATGTAGCACTGCTTGGCACACCAGTCGTAGAGCGAGGGAAGATTGTCGATATAGTTTTGATAAATCTCAAGATAGCGCTCCAGCATCTGCGGAGCCATTTCACGACGCGCGAACATAGACTCGAAATAGTCTCTTCTTGCCGGATCGGATACTCTGGCTGTGATGACGACAAGGTCACTGCAGCCGGCGATCTGCTCTTGGTTCCAGCAAGCAGGACGAAGCCTCTCTTTGAGCGCTTGATCTTGAATGACGATAAAATGCCAAGGCTCCATCCCGAAAGAGGATGGAGAGAGCCTCCCCGCTTCAAGAATAAATGAAAGCTCCTCTTTGGGTATCTTTTTGGCGCTCTCAAATCGCTTGCACGCATGTCTAAAATTGAGTGACTCTATCAACTGACTATGATCCATTTTGACCTCTTGATTGTGTAAAATTAAAATATTATATAATAAATAAGAGATATTTACTCCTTTATACCACTATTCTCGCGCTTTTTTGCTACAATCGTGAAAAATGGCTCAAAGAGATCGAAGGAATACAAATGGAAAAACTACACTATATTAAAGATGAAATGCTTGTGCATATCCCTGTGTGTACGCACGCTGACCCAAAGAGTATTCTGCTTGTGGGCGGGTGTGACAACCTTTATGCCGAAGTAAAAAAGCATAAGACGATCACGCAGATAGCAAGAGTTGCGACGGATGATGCCGTCAATCATCTATCACAAATGAGCGAAGGAGGTTTTGATATCGCTATTGTTGTGGCAGAGGAGTTCAAGGCGGAGAGGCTTTTTTGGGGGCTATTGGGTAGAGTATTGACAAAAAAAGGGTTAGTTGCAACAGTATCTAGCCAGCCGCTCACTCAAGAGAAGGCTGTGGCTTCTGAGCTGGCTGCCGCAGGAGAGATCTTCAAGATCGTGATGCCCTATCGGTATGAATCGCTCGCCGAGGACGGGCACCTTACTTGCAGGTCACTTCTGCTGGCAAGCCACCACTACCATCCGACAGCTGACATCAATCTCCAAAGAGCAGATTTGACAGAAGGGCTGCATTATTACAATAGCGATATAGCGATCGGCGCATTTGCTCTGCCTACGGTTGTGAGGAAAAAATATGCGGGACTGATCAAACTCTAATGGCGTTTGAGCATGCCATAGCGCTCACCGGAGGGATCGCCACGGGGAAAAGTTCGGCAACCATACTCCTCTCTCTTTATGGGTTTCGTTTCATTGATGCCGACAAAATCGCACACGAGATGCTTGATGCGCAGCGCCAAAAGATAGCAGAGCTCTTCGGTGGCGAGTATGTGGTGGGAGAGCGGGTTGATAGAGTCAGGCTCGGAGCGCTTGTTTTTGCCGACAAAAGCAAAAGAGAGAGACTTGAAGCCCTCTTGCATCCATTGATCTATGATGAGATCGTGCGTCAGTCCCAGATACAGGAGAGCTTCAAAAAGCCCTATATCATCGATATTCCTCTTTTTTTTGAAGGCAATCGCTACGCCATCGATAAATCCATGGTAGTCTATACCCCCAAAGCCAAACAGCTGGAGCGGCTGATGAAGCGAGAGGGATTTAGTCAAGAGGAGGCGCTCAGGAGGATAGGAAGCCAGATGGATATCGAGAAGAAACGCGCACTCGCAACCTATGTGATCGATAATAGCGGCGATCTGAAGCAGCTGCAAAGAGAGTGCAACCGAATCAAAGATCTGATTTTGGCAGCATATATTTGAAAGAGGTATAAAGTGACGGTAACAAAATATAGTGCAAACGGAAATGATTTTATTATCTTTCATGCCAAAGAGAAGATGGATCGCAGCGAACTTGCTAAAAAGCTTTGCCACAGGCAAAACGGAGTGGGTGCAGATGGGATGGTGGTGCTCCTGCCGCATAACGAGTATGATTTCGAGTGGGAATTTTACAATGCCGACGGCTCTTATGCTGCGATGTGCGGCAATGCCAGCAGAGCCGTCGCCCATTATGCGGTAGAAAAAGGCATTTCAAAAGATGACAGATCGATATTTTTGACAGGTGCCGGAGTGATCCGCGCTACAGTCAACGGTCTTTATGTGGTGAGCGATATGGTTGCCCCGCGCATCATAGATCAAAATATAGAGGCTTTTGGTGAGCGCTGGTGGCTTATCGATAGCGGCGTGCCTCATCTGGTGGCGTTTCGAGACTCTATTGACCATTTTGATATACCACAGATGCGCTCCCTTAGAGAGCAGTACAATGCCAATGTCAATATAGCCATGATCAAAGAGGGCGATCTGTATGTGCGCACATACGAAAGAGGCGTTGAGGACGAAACGCTTGCGTGCGGAACCGGCATGGTGGCATGCTACATCAGAGCGCATGTGGAGGGAAGGCTCGGAGAGATGGTTCGAACTTTCCCGAAAAGCGGCGATGAACTCTATCTGAGCTTTGAAAACGGCATCTACCGTTTCGGCGGCAAAGTGACCAAGACATTTATCGCAGAAACACTTATTTAGTCTTTTTTAAAGTGTAGTAAAGTTTTTATAGCGTATAATCCCCTTCTCAAAAACGCTAGCACTTTGAGCCCTCTGCCAAAGAGAGCCTAG
>DZAQ01000020.1 GCA_022729615.1 Sulfurovum sp. | reverse complement strand
CGCCGGCGAGGATCAATCCGCTTTTGGCAACTGATTCGGCAAGCGCAGATGTGGCCGGTTATATTTTCAATGGTTTGGTCAAGTTTGATAAAAACGGTACGATCGTAGGTGATCTGGCAGAGAGTTTTGTTTTTGAAAACAATACCACACTTCTTTTCACGCTGCGCAAAGGCGTCAAGTGGCACGATGGCGAGCTTTTTGATGCTGATGATATCCTTTATACCTATAAGCTGCTGAATTCTCCCAAGATGGTCACGCCTTATAAGGATGATTTCAGATATATCAAGAGTATTGAAAAGCCGGATGCGCATCATATCAGAGTGACCTATACGCAGCCCTATTTCAAGGCGCTTTCGATATGGATGATGGGGATCCTTCCAGAGCATCTTTGGAGAGGCGTAGAAGATCCGATGACTTCAGAGCTCAATAAGTTTCCGGTGGGTACCGGTCCTTTTAAGATGACAAAGCCATTCAAAATAAATGAACGGATCGTCCTTGAGCGCCATGAAGGGTATTTTGTCCATCCGCCCAATATCGAAAAGATAAATCTTCACTATATAGCCGACCCCTCGACACTCTTCATGACACTCAAAAGCAAAAAACTGGATGCGGGATCGCTGGATCCTTTACAGATGGAGCGTCAAACCGGCAGTGAATTTAAAAAAGAGTTCCGGCTCATAGAGCAGCCCTCGCAATCCTATACATATATGGGTTTCAATCTGAGAAAAAAAATCTTTCAAAACAGCTCCGTCAGAGAGGCGATCGCCTATGCCATCAACAAAAAAGAGTTGATCGATCTCCTCTTCTTTTCTCATGGAACCATCTGCGAGGGTCCTTTTATGCCCGGCAGTGATGCCTATCCGCCTGATTTTCTCCCTACACCCTATGATCCGGAGAGATCCAAGGCGATACTTCGGGATTTGGGGTATGACGCAGCACATCCTTTGCGTTTTGAGCTAGCGACAAATACGGGAAATGATACTCGTATGTATGCTGCGCAGATTATTCAGCATCAACTGGGAAAAGCGGGCATTGAGATCACTATCCGAGCGATGGAGTGGCAGGCGTTTCTCAATACTGTGGTGCTGCCTCATCAATTTGACGCAGTTTTGCTGGGGTGGAATCTTTCATTGATTCCGGATGCAAATAGCATCTGGCATAGCGATGGAGACACAAAAGGGGGCTTTAACTTCGTCGGTTACCATAATGATGAAGTAGATAGGCTGATCGTGGAGTCTGAGAAGATTGTGGACGAAAAGCAATTTGCCAAGAACTATCAAAAAATCTTCACTCTCATCGCGAGAGACTACCCCTATATTTTTCTCTTTATTCCAAACAGTATCACTGCTATCAGCAAAGAGATCGGGGGTATCGAGCCTTCCATTATCGGCATAGAGTATAATCTCATTGATTGGAACAAAACAGGCAGCGGGAGGAAAGAGTGAAGCATGAAATGATAATTCTGTTTGATCTGGATGGGACATTGATCGATTCGACGGAGGCGATCTTGGAGAGTTTTCATGCGGCTTATGAGGGCGTGGGCGAGAGCGCGCCTCCCGCAGCAAATATCATCAAGCAGATAGGGCACCCATTGGATGTCATGTTTCTTGAATTTGGAGTTTCGCAGCAGTCGGTGTGGGAGTATGTGAAAAGGTATAAGGCGCACTATCGACAGATCAGCAGGGCAAAAACAACTCTTTTGCCCGATGCCAAAAAGGCGGTTGAAGAGGCTGCTGGGTTCGCTAGACTGGGAGTGGTAACTACAAAGACGAGAGAATACTCTTTGGAGCTGCTTGAGCATATGGGGCTGTTGCACTATTTTGAGGTTGTGATAGGCAGAGAGGATGTGGAGCATCCAAAGCCGCATCCGGAACCGATACTCTCAGCATTATCAAAGCTGCAAGTGACTAAAAGTAAGTGTTGGATGATTGGCGATACTTGCTTGGATATGATTTCGGCAAATGAGGCAGGCATCGGCAGAGTCGCCGTATTGTGTGGATATGGCAGCAGGGATGAGCTGAGTGATTGTGGTGCTTTTGTGGCAGAAAATGCACTTGAGGCTGTCAAGTTTATAAATAATGCTTAGAATTGTTATTTTTCAAGCATTTTCTAAGAGAGCAAAGACTACAATCGGTAACACACTCTAAAAATATAGGAGATTAAAATGGTTGAAATTAGATGGCATAGTCGAGCAGGACAGGGTGCTGTAACGGGCGCAAAAGGGTTGGGAGATGTAGTATCGACAACCGGCAAGCAGGTTCAGGCGTTTGCACTCTATGGATCTGCAAAGCGCGGAGCCGCGATGCGCGCATATAACAGAATAGATGATGAGCAAATCATCAATCATGAAAAGTTTATGCTGCCTGACTATGTGTTGGTGATCGACCCTGCTTTGGCTTTTTCGGACAATATTGTCGAAAATGACAAAGAGACAACAAAATATATCATTACTACGCATTTGAGCAAAGAAGAGCTCATGTCTCAGCTTCCGGAACTCAAAGAGAGAGAAGAGAGAGTTTATGTTGTAGATTGTATAAAAATTTCAATTGATACCATTGGCAGATCCGTGCCCAATGCTCCAATGCTCGGAGCTTTCGTGAAGATATCAGGTATGTTTGAACTGGACTATTTCTTGGATCGGATGAAAAAAGTTCTATCGAAATTTCCGCAAAAGATCATAGATTCAAATATGGACGCTATCACAATCGCGTATAATGAAGTAAAGTAAGGAGGGGGAGAGTATGTCAAAGGGTATTTTAGCTGTAGACAACAGAGGTAAAAGAGAGCTTGGTGCTGACAAATTGGTCGGCTGGGATGAGGTAACACAGGGTATCGTCTTGACTTCATTTGAGGGGGATGCAGCCAATATTGCCTCTTTGAAGGCAGAAGAGAGAACATATTCGGATTTCAACTCCTATACGGCAACAGTCGCTTCTTGGCGCGTCATCAAGCCTATCTATAATAGAGATATTTGCATTGATTGTCAAAATTGCTGGGTATGGTGTCCTGACTCATCTATCATCTCTAGAGACAAGCAGATGCTTGGTATTGATTATGACCACTGTAAAGGGTGTCAAGTGTGCGTAGAGGTTTGTCCTACAAATCCAAAATCTCTTCTTATGTTTGTTGAAGCCGAAGAGATCGAAACAGCATTGGCACAGTGGCCTGAAAAAAAGAAAAATTAAAGGATTAATATGGCAAAAAAATATGATATTAATGAAGTAGAAGTTTGGGACGGAAATTACGCTGCGTCACAAGCCTTGAGACAAGCACAGGTAGATGTAGTGGCTGCCTACCCGATCACGCCGTCAACCCCGGTTGTAGAAAATTATGGTAACTATGTCGCGAATGGATACATTGACGGCGAGTATGTCATGGTGGAATCAGAGCATGCTGCAATGTCAGGATGTATCGGTGCCGCAGCATCGGGCGGTCGTGTAGCTACTGCAACCTCTTCGCAGGGGTTTGCTTTGATGGCAGAGGTGCTCTATCAGGCATCCGGAATGAGGCTTCCTATCGTGTTGGTGGTAGTCAATAGAGCGCTTGCGTCCCCGCTTAATGTCCGTGGCGACCATGCCGATATGTATTTGGGTCGTGACTCAGGCTGGATACAAATCGATGCATTCAATGCTGAAGAGGCGTATGATTTGACTCTCTGTGCTTTCAGAATAGGTGAGCATATGAGCGTCAGACTTCCTGTGATGGTGCATCAAGATGGATTTATCACATCGCATACGGCGCAAAATATTCATCCTCTGAGTGACGAAGCGGCATATAAGTTTGTCGGTGACTACAAAGGAGTTGACGATATGCTTGACTTCTCTAAGCCTGTGACTTATGGAGCGCAGACTGAGGAGGATTGGCATTTTGAGCATAAGGCAAAACAGCATAAGGCTTTGATGGATTCAAGAACGGTTATTGATGGAGTTTTTGCTGAGTATGGCAAGTTGACCGGCAGAAATTATAAAAGAGTTGAGTCTTATATGATGGAAGATGCTGAGGTCGCAGTAGTTGGTCTGGGTTCTACCGTGGAGACTTTGAGGGTTGCGGCGAAGCAGCTTAGAGAAGAGGAAGGGATCAAAGTGGGAATTGTGGCTCCGCGATGTTTCAGACCTTTTGCTTTCGATGAGATGGCAGATGCGCTCAGCGGTGTCAAAGCTATTGCGGTTTTGGACAGATCGTCACCAGGCGGGGCAATGGGCGCATTTTTCAATGAGGTTTCTGCAGCAGTTCTCTCTTCAGCAAATAGACCGTTGGTAACAAACTTTATCTATGGACTTGGAGGAAGAGATTTTTCTATCCAAGAGGCGAAAAGAATCATAAGAGAGCAGAAGGCGCATGCGGATGCAGGACATATCACTACGCAAATTCAACAATTTTCAGGGCTAAGAGGTCCAAAACTGGGCTTTTTCGAAGCCAAAAGGAGCTAAACATGGCAATTACATCGATCAAAAACTTAAAAGAATTTTCAACCAATAATGATAGATTTGAGGGAGCGCATACGCTTTGCCCGGGTTGCGCGCACTCAATGATCGTAAGAGAGCTGATGAACTGCACGGATGACAATCTCGTCATAGCTGCCAATACAGGATGTCTAGAGGTTTCAACTGCGGTCTATCCGTTTACATCATGGGATACTTCATGGATCCATATCGGTTTTGAAAATGCAGCAACTGCCGTAACCGGTTCAGAGGCAATGTATAGAGCAAGAAAGAAAAAGGGGACACTCAAAGATCCAAATGCCCCTGTTAAATTTGTAGCTTTTGGCGGCGACGGCTCTACTTATGATATCGGTTTTCAGTGGCTTTCAGGCGCAATGGAGAGAGGACATGACTTCACATATATCTGTCTTGACAATGAAAACTATGCCAATACCGGCGGTCAGCGTTCATCCTCGACGCCAATCGGAGCTACTACTTCTACTGCGCAGGCAGGAAGTGCCAGCTACGGAAAAAAAGAGAAGAAGAAAGATATCGTAGCTATTATGGCTGCTCATGGGGCTCCATATGTCGCGCAGCTTGCACCTAACAAGTGGAAGAGTATGGCAAAGGGCTTCCAGACAGCATTGGAAACCGAAGGACCTTGCTTTATCAATACTGTTTCTGCATGCTGCACAGAGTGGCGTTTTGATCCAAAAGATACGATTCACATCACTGATCTTGCGACAGATACGCTTATGTTCCCTATTTATGAGATTATCAACGGGCATGAGCTTAATATTTTGTATAGACCAAAGAATGTTGTGCCTGTAGAGGAGTATCTCAATGCCCAAGGCAGATACAAGCACCTCTTCAAGCCGGAAAACAAACATGTCATTGAAAAGATCCAAAGCGATATCAATGAGTATTGGGATAAACTCCAAAGAAGAGAAGAGGCAAGAATCTAAAATCTTCTCTATCATCCCCTCTCTTGAGAGGGGTATTTCATTCTTTCAAAATCAAAAAATTTAGTGCTACTCGTTAATCTTTGCCTTGATCTCTTTGGCGAGCTCGGAGATTTTCGTGAGCTTTTGAGTGCGGGTGAGACTCTCATCAAGCAGCAGCTTGATAAATGCCGACCCCACGATCACCCCATCTACCCCCTTCGCTTTCTCTTTCGCGGTATGCTCATCTACTCCAAATCCTACATAGATGGGCGCCGGGGTTGCTTCACGAATATCTGCAATGACTTGATCGAGCGGTTCGGCAGTGCCTGTACCGGTGATGCCTGCGTAGGCAACAAGATAGATAAACTTATCGACGCTCTGCGTGAGCTGTTTGATACGCTCAGCGCTATCGGTTGGGGCGACAAAATCTATAAGCGCAAGATTGTGTGCACGCATCATGGCTTTGTAGGGCTGTGCCTCTTCGAAAGGCAAATCCGGAATGATAAATCCATGGACACCGCTTTTGACCGCTTCATCCATAAAAAGATCCATCCCTTTGTGGTAAAAAGGGTTAAAATAGCCCATCCAGAGTGTATCTATCTTTGGGGCGATACTCCTAGACGCTTCAAAGAGATGCTCTATTTTAAATCCATTTTGCAGTGAGAGGAGATTGGCTTTTTCTATAGTAGCGCCATCGGCAACAGGATCGGAAAAAGGAATACCGAGCTCAAGCGTATCGACGCCGGACTGCGCAAGCGCCAAGGCAAGATCGATAGTAAATTGGATATCGGGATATCCGGTAGTGATATATGCTACAAGTTTTTTCATCTTTCTCGCTTCATAAAGAAATTATTTGAGGCTTTTGTCCGCCCTAAACATTTTTTGTGATATTATACATCAGTTAAAATAAGAGTCTGGAGAGGATAGTTGTGGGCGGGAAAATAACACTAAGAGACCTTCAAAGGATGAAAGGCAATGAGAAAATAGTGGTGATCACAGCGTATGATGCGCTGTTTTCGGCTCTGTTTGATGCGCAGGTGGATGCTATTTTGGTGGGCGATAGTCTCAATATGAGCTTTTTGGGAAGGTCTGACACGCTCTCGGCGAATATGGATCAAATGATCTACCATACGGCGGCTGTCTGCGCAAAAGTCCAAAAAAGCTTTGTGATTTTCGATATGCCGTTTGGCTCTTACGGAGATAAAAAAAGCGCTCTGGCAAATGCTGTACGGGCATATCAGGAGACGGGAGCTGACGCCGTCAAACTCGAAGGCGGGTTGGAAAAGGCGGAGATTGTGCGCTATCTGAGTCAAAATGCTATCGCAGTTTTTGGGCATATCGGACTCAAGCCCCAAAGCGTGCGAAGCGAGGGGGGGTATCTCATCAAAGGCAAAAATGAAGCGCAAAAGCGGGAGATCATAGAGCAGGCATTGGCATTGGAAGCCGCCGGAGCGGTAGGATTGATCATAGAGGGTGTTTTGCCTGATGTCGCAATGGAGGTAACCCAAAAGGTCTCCATCCCCACTATCGGTATAGGCGCCGGCGGCGGTTGCGACGGTCAGGTGTTGGTGTGGAGCGATATGCTTGGATTTTTTGATACCTTTGTGCCAAAATTTGTAAAGCAGTATCTCGATGGCGGAAATCTTGTCAAAGAGGCAGTGAAAAATTATGCGCAAGATGTGAAATCGGGAAGATTTCCGGATGCCTCGCATGAGTACTAGGGAGATGGGATGAAAAATAGGATAATAAAAACACTTTTTATGGGGGTTGCCGCCATTTTTTTGAGCGGTTGCGTCGCTGCGTCGCAGTACGAAACACCCCAAGAGTTTATGGAAGGCTCGATGATCACGACGGGCATCAAGGCTCGACTGGCAAGGACTGCCGGACTTGAATCGCTCTCTTTGAGCGTGCAGACGCTTGAGGGAGAGGTTTTGCTCAGCGGTTTCGTGCAAAATGAGGAGCAGAAGCGAAGCGCCGAAGAGGTTGCACGAAACACGGAAGGCGTCACCAAGGTTATCAACAATATTGTGGTGCAGTAATTGATGGAGCGGATAGTTGAGATCGAGCGCTTCAGCGACGAGGGCTCTTATGAGGTATCGCTCCGCCCGGGAAGCTGGGATGAGTATATAGGGCAGGAGAAGATCAAGAAAAACCTTCAAGTCTTTGTGGAGGCGAGCAAGCGGCGCAATGAAGCGCTGGATCACATACTCTTTTTTGGTCCTCCGGGGCTTGGAAAGACGACGCTTGCCAACATCATCGCCGTTGCGATGGAGGCGAATATCAAAACTACATCAGCGCCGATGATAGAGAAGGCCGGGGATCTGGCAGCGCTTTTGACCAATATCGAGGAGGGGGATATCCTCTTTATTGATGAGATCCATCGAATGAGTCCGGCGATCGAGGAGATACTCTATCCTGCGATGGAAGATTTCCGGCTTGATATCATCATCGGGAGCGGTCCGGCGGCACAAACGGTAAAGATTGATCTTCCCCGCTTTACGCTTATCGGCGCAACGACGCGCGCAGGGATGCTCTCCAACCCACTGCGAGAGCGCTTCGGAATGCATTTTCGGATGCAATTTTATACCCCGCAAGAGCTTGGGATGATCGTGCAGCTCGCTTCTCGTAAGCTCAAAAAGCCGGCAATGGAGGAGTCAGCGATTGAAATCGCCAAAAGAAGCCGTGGGACGCCTCGGGTTGCGCTGAGACTTTTGAAGCGGGTGAGGGATTTTGCAGAGGTTGCCAATGAGACAAAGATCGGACTGAAGACTACACAGTATGCGCTTGATGAGCTTGGCGTCAATCACTTGGGGTTTGATGAGTTGGATATCCAGCTGCTTGAACTGCTCGTGGGGGCAAAAGGCAAGCCGATGGGGCTCAGTACTATCGGCGCGGCGCTTAGTGAAGATGAGGGGACGATAGAGGATGTATTGGAGCCTTATCTCCTTGCCAACGGATATATCGAAAGGACGGCGAGGGGGCGTATCGCAACTCAAAAAAGTTATGAGCATTTCAGAATGAGTTTGCCGTCAGATAAGAGCCTATTTGAAGAGAGTTAGCATGATTTTTCGTTTTAATAACCATTTTGCTTGAAGGGTCTTATTTCTGTCGAAATTAAAAAATCATCACCCTTGAGATTTGCGGGAATGCTTTTGGATATAGAGATACATGCCGATAGAAAAGAGTGTCATCAAAAGACTCATAAGCTGTCCCATGCTCATCCATCCGCAGCAGATATATCCAAGCTGTGCATCAGGTTCACGGTAAAATTCTGCAATGAACCGCGCCAAGCCGTAGAGTATGCCATAGAGCGCAAAAAGTTCTCCCTCAAATCGTTTGTGAGCTCGATAAAGATAAAGAAGCAGCGCAACCGCCACCCCCTCCAAGAGAGCCTCATAGAGTTGGGAGGGGTGACGCAAAACCCCATCGACGAAGATCCCCCAAGGCACATCGGTTGCGCGTCCGACAAGCTCTTGGTTGAGGAAATTCCCGATTCTGCCAAAGATATAGCCGACAGGTACGGCAAGCCCTGTGAGATCGAGGAGGGGATAGATCTGTCCCGGATGTCTGCGTGAAAAAAGCAAAGCAGCGATAAGCGCACCCACAATAGCTCCATGATAGCTCATCCCTCGAATACCAACAAACTCTCCATTAATAAATGGATTGAATATTTGCCACGGATGTGTGAGATAGTACGAGGTGTTCGGATCGTAAAAGAGGATATAGCCTATCCTTGCGCCCAAGATCACACCAATTTCAATCCAGATAAAAAAACTGTCGATAAGTTTGTCATCGATCGCCAGTGAATCTTTTTTGATAATAAATTTTGCGAACCAGAGCGCACTCAGGAGCGCCAATACATACATGATCCCATACCAATGCACAGAGAGAAAGCCAAAATTTACCGCTACGGGATCAAAGTGCGTATAAATATGATTCCAAAAATCCATCGCTCCCCCTGTTAAGATATCCTATATTATACCACCTTCGAGCCCTATCTTGATAACTTAAAAAGAGATTTTTGAATTGTAATTAAAGATAGATTCAAGTTTCTGTTTATTACAATATAGCAATATCAAAAGAGAGGAAATCAAATGAAAAAATTTGTATTATTACCCATTTGTATGGCGCTTTCAGCTTATGCGCAAAGCATTACTTTGCAGGATGCCCCGCAGAACCCTGCTCATAGGGCGCCAACGAGCGCAAATGAGATCTTGTCTTTTAACGGTGCGCTAGAAAAGCCGCTCCAAAGTGTGGTAAACATTTCGACAAAAAGGAATATAGAGCCCAAAGGCAAAAGTCTCGAAGAGCAAGAGGAGATTTTGCGCTATTTTTTTGGACAAAATTACCGCTCCCCGGCTCCAAAAGAGCGTATAAAGCGAGCGCTTGGTTCGGGAGTGATCCTCTCGTCTGATGGCTATATCGTGACCAACAACCATGTTGTTGCCAATGCCGATGCTATAGTCGTGAATGTCAATGCGGACAAAAAAGAGTATAGCGCCAAGCTCATCGGCACAGATCCGGGCAGTGATCTGGCCATCATCAAGATTGAGGCGGACAATCTCCAGCCAATAACGCTTGGAGATGCCAAGGATATTCGATTGGGGGATGTTGTTTTTGCGATCGGCAATCCATTTGGTGTCGGGGAGACGGTAACGCAGGGGATCGTCTCCGCGCTCAACAAACACTCCATGGGGATCAATCGGTACGAAAATTTTATCCAGACAGATGCCTCGATCAATCCAGGCAATTCAGGAGGCGCTTTAGTTGACAGCAGAGGAGCCTTGATCGGAATTAACTCGGCGATTATTTCGCCGAGCGGAGGCAACGATGGAGTGGGATTCACTATCCCCGTGGATATGGTGCGCGATGTGGCGAGCAAACTTGTGGAGGAGGGGAGAGTCGAGAGAGGCTATTTGGGGGTAGCGATCTCCGGTGTTACTGATGCAATGAAAGGAGTCTATACGCATACGCAGGGGGCAGTCGTCACAGATATTCAGCCTGGCAGCGCATCAGAAAAAGCAGGGCTCAAGAGAGGGGATTTGATTTTTGCAGTTGATGGCAAGGCGGTTGATTCGCCAAATGCGCTCCAGCAGATAGTGGGATCTTTCAAGCCCAAAAGGCAGATAGAAATCGCCCTTGAGAGGGACAAAAAAGAGATGAAGGTTCTTGCAAAGCTTGGAGATCAAAACCAAGCCAATACAGCAGACGAGATGCTCCTAGAAGGGATGAGTCTCGCTCTGCTGGATAAAAATACAAAAGAAAAGTTTGGTATTGCCGAGGAGGCAACGGGGGTCTTGATCGCAGAGGTAAAGTCAGAAAGCCAGGCGCAGAAAGATGGTTTTCAAGCAGGAGATGTTATTATACAGATTGAGAATCAAACCATAGCCTCGTTAAGCGATATAAAACAAGCGCTACAGAAAGGCTCGCAGGAGCCAAAGCGGGTTTATATCAATAGAAATGGTACAATTGTATTGCTGGTAGCACACTAAAAAGGATATGACATTATAAAAATATTAATTATCGAAGATGATCCGGAACTGGCTCTCATTCTGACCAACTATCTCAGTAAATTTGATATGGAGGTGATGGGTGCCGAGGATCCATACATTGGGCTTTCGCTATTGACGCAGCACTCTTTTGATCTGGTGATACTCGATCTTACGCTTCCCGGGATGGATGGGCTGGAGGTTATTCCAAAGATCAGAGAGCATTCATCGATACCGATTATCATCTCTTCCGCCCGCGATGATATTACTGACAAGGTGATCGGTCTGGAGAGAGGCGCTGATGACTATATGCCAAAGCCTTATGATCCGAGAGAGCTTGTAACCCGCATCAAGACAATTTTGCGTCGTACCGCTTCGAGTGAAAATCCCAAAAAGGCTGAAGAGGAGATATTCAAACTTGATCACAATTCAAGAATTATACTCTTCAAAAATAGACTGCTCGATCTGACCGCAGCAGAGTATGATGTTCTTTCGGTTTTGATCACACACAGGAATGCTTCCGTATCAAGAGAGCAGCTTTTGTATGAGAGTGAACATATTGACGATGATAGTTCTGTAAAAAATATCGATGTTATCATCTCTCGTATTCGGCAAAAAATTGCCAAAATCGACAAAGAGAATATATACATTAAGCCTGTTAGGGGAGTGGGCTATCTATTGACCACTAATTTATGAGAAACCTCTCGGTAACAACATTTATACACATCCTCTTTTCCCTAGCTATAGGGATACTTCTTGTTACCTTCTACTTTTTTGTCTCTTGGGATAAAGAGCGTAAAAAGTTTGAGGAGATAAGCCGCTACAAACTTATAGCCGATGCCTTTCTCTCCAGTGTTCAGCTCAATCCGACAGAAGAGAAACTACAGCAGTTCTATGAAGACTTCTCGGTCAAACCAATTCCCATTAAAAGCATCAAAAATAGCATTACAAAAGAGGGCAAAACTGTTTTTAGCGGTCAGTCTGTTTTTGGTCAAGTACGGGTTTTTGAGATTGAAAAAAAGCAGAGTGGTAAGTTGTGGTCATTGGTCGAGAAGAGAGGATTTGAGCGATGGTTTATACAGTATCGACACTTTATCTATGTGCAGCGCTTGGGATATAACCTCATGCTTGAGGATAACCGACCGAAAAATTACAATTTCGGCATTGCATCAGTAGTCGGGTTTTTGCTGATAGCGCTTCTTCTCCTTATTTATCTGGCTGTATTGAAAAAACTCTATCCTCTCAAGCGTCTTCACAAAGAGATCGAACGATTTGCCGCAGGGGATATGGATGTAAAAATCTCCTATAAATATGATGATGAGATCGGAAAGATCGCAAAGAGTTTTGATAATGCGATTTTGCATATCAGAGAGCTTATTCTCTCGAAAAATCTCTTCATGCGCAATATTATGCATGAGCTCAAAACACCGATCACCAAGGGGAGAATCGTAGTAGAGTCCATCGAGGATGAGATACTCAAGGGTATTTTGGTGCGAGCATTTGAGAGAATGAATGAGTTGATATCCGAGCTCGCCCAGGTGGAGAGGATCACAACAAGTGACTTCGAGCCGGAAATTGCCGCAACAACTCTTCGCGAGGTACTCGAAGAGAGTCAGCATCTTTTGATGGCAGAACAGGGGAAGGTCACTTTAGAAATTGAAAATATCAGGCTCAAGACAGATGCCAAATTACTTGCCTTGGCGATCAAAAATCTTTTGGATAATGGGATCAAATATGGACAAGATCATAAAGTTTTGGCGCGGACAGCCAACTTGCAAAGGGTAGAGATCGTCTCGAAGGGTGACGCGCTCAAATACCCGCTCACTTACTATACGGAGCCATTTTCTCAAGAGGAGAAGCGAAGCAGCGGGTTTGGGCTAGGGCTCTATATTGTCCACAGTATCCTCAAAAAATTGGGATATTCGCTAGGGTATCGTCATGAAAACGGAGAGAATATTTTTGCTATTCGCCTGACAAAATAGGAGCCTGTCTCCTTTTTGAGAGCGCCTCCGCTATCAGCTCAAGGGGATTTTTGAAGATTGTCTCCACATTGGCATCATTGAGCGCTTCGCTGAGCTGTACCCTGCACGCAGAGCACTCGGCAGAGACATAATGCGCCCCAGTCTCCCGGATCATGGCAGCTTTTGGTTTACCGGCTGCCTGTGCGAAATAAAATTTTTCTGTCTGCATAGTCACGCCCCCAAATCCACAACAGCGATTGGGATCACTCATCTCTTTGAGCGGATAGTTTGGAGCGAGTAGATTGCGCGGCTGCTGCCATATTCCTTGAACCTTTCGCGCATGGCATGGGTCATGGTAGGTGACTGCGGTATCAAATTTGATACCATCCTCTTTGAGTATGTCGGATAGTTTTGTATTGTCATGGAGCCAAGCTGTCGCCATGTGAATCTTTTGGCTTACCTTTTTGGCACGCTCTTCCCACTCGGGCATGGAGTGGTTTTTGAAAAATACTTGCCAGTCGTGAGTGATCATCGCAGAGCAGGTTGCTTCTGGGATGAGCATCGCATCGCACTCATCCATGAAGCTCTCAAAATAGGCAATATTTTTTTTGGTCATGTACTCTACACTCGCGACATCTCCGGTAAAATATGCCGGAGCGCCACAGCAGAGCTGTTTTTTTGGGATAAAAATATCGATATCAAGCACTCTCAGAATCTCTACAAGACTATCACCGATAGAGGTATAATTGTAGTTTGCAAGACAGCCGATGAAGATCGCAACACGCGGTTTTTTGATAGGGGTATTGCTTTTGATCTCTTCGGGATAGCTATTGAGAAAACTTGTTTTTGTAAGTGACGGGATAAGTCGTCCCTTTTTCATCATAGGCAGAGAAAATCTCGCCCTCAAGCCTCTCCCCTTCGTATCTTGTGAAAAAGCACATGTTTTGAACATAAAGCCAAGTTTCATGACAAAATCCATGATGGTGCGGTGCCGAAGCAGAAAGAAAAAGGCGCGTTTGTACCATGCGATCCCATATTTCTCGGCAATGTCCGCACGCACCTCTTCGATCACCATATCGGTTGCTAGGCTATTAGGGCAGACATCGACGCAGTTGGTGCAGAGAAAACAGCTCTCGAAGATATTTTTAGCGCCTTTATCTAGCTCCAAATCTCCCTTTTGGTATGCACCCAAAAGATCTATAAAGCCCCTCGGGGAGGTCACTTCATCAGGATTGACCTGGTGGATCGTGCATACAGGGATGCACTTGCCGCACTTGATGCAGTCATCACTTATTTCACTGAAATTGAAGAGTTCATTTTTCATTTAGACTGTTTTCGAGAAGCTTTTTTTGTTGTCGCCATATTTTGTCATATAGGCATCAAATGGCATGGCGATATTGCGGATAAGCAGAGTGCCTGTGGGGCTGACGGAGATCTTTTCATCCGTGATCTCGACCAGACCCTCCTTCACAAACTCATGAAGCTCTCCAAGTGGTTTGGCAAAATAATCGGCAAACAGGATACCAAACTCCTTTTCGATGCGCGGGATATTGACAGAAAAATTTGCCATCAGTTCCATAATCACCGCTTTGCGCAGTCTGTCATCATCGCTCAACTCTATCCCGCGCTCAAGAGGGAGTTTGTCTGCATCCAGCGCTGCTTCGTACTCGCCCATATCCTTTGTGTTCTGCGCATAGTATCTCTCTCCCTCGCCGATACTTGTCAGCCCGATCCCGATCAGATTTGCTCCCCCTTTGGTGGTGTAGCCTTGGAAGTTTCTGTGGAGCTCTCCCTTTGCTATGGCAGTGAAAAGCTCATCAGTCGGCTTGGCAAAGTGATCCATTCCTATCATTTTATAACCGTTTTCCTCAAAAAAATCTATGGTATAACGGAGAATTTCGAGTTTGGTCCGGGGTGACGGGAGTGTGGTTTCATCAAATTTCCGCATAGTTTTTTTGAGCCAAGGGACATGCGCATAGTTGAAGATCGCCAGTCTGTCGGGTTCGAGCGAGAAGGCAAGTTCAAGCGTCTTTTGGAAACTCTCAAATGTTTGGTGGGGCAAGCCATAGATCAAATCGATATTGATGCTCCCGATACCGTAGTTTCGTGCGAGATCAACAGCGCTTTTGGTCAATTCGTATGGCTGGATACGGTGGATCTCTAATTGGACTCTGGGGTCAAAATCCTGCACTCCGAAACTGATACGGTTAAAGCCGTGGTGTTTCAGAACCTGCATCTGCTCTTCGACAAAAAATCTCGGATCAATTTCGCAGCTAATCTCAGCCTCATTGCTCCAGTTTGGAAATTTGGATTTGATGTAGATAAGAATCTCATCGAGTTGCGCGGCACCATAAAAGGTAGGTGTGCCTCCGCCAAAATGAAACTGTATCACCTCACGGTTTGTGTCGAGATGAGAGGCAAGCAGATCGATCTCTTTTTTGAGATAGACTACATAGCGCTCAAGATTCTCCGTTTTTGAAGTAAAAACGACATTGCAGCCGCAAAAGTAGCAGGCAGAGCGGCAAAAAGGCAGATGCACATAGAGCGAAATCTGCTCTTTGCCCTCTTCGAGATATCGTAGGTAGTTTTCATATGGGAATGATTGGCTGAACTCTAGCGCAGTCGGATAGCTCGTGTAGCGAGGTCCCGGTCTGGAGTAGCGGCCATATTGTTCTAAATCTATTGTAGCGCCCAATTTATCTTCCTTGCTTTGACGCATTGTCGCCGCGATGTCTATCGAGCCACACCATGATGGCCTTTTGCGCATGGAGACGATTTTCCGCTTCGTCAAATATGACATCGGCATACTTTTCAAATATGGATTCACTGACTTCGTATCCGCGATAAGCAGGAAGACAGTGGAGAAATATGGCATCTTTCGATGCAAGAGAGATCATCGTCTCATCAACCATATATCCTGTAAAGTCAGCGATCCTTTTCTCTTTTTCTGACTCCTGACCCATCGATATCCATGTATCCGTGGTGACGACATCTGCGCCGGCAACAGCACTTTTCGGGTCATTGCTGATGGTGATTTTGGCACCGCTTTGTTTGGCAAAATCCATCGCTTCTTTGAGAATCTTCTCATCACACTCATACCCCTTTGGGGTGGCGATCCGCAGCTCAAAGCCCAGTTTGGAGGCGAGCATGAGCCAAGAGTGCGCCATATTGTTACCGTCGCCGACATAGGCACAAACGGGATTTTCCGCCTTATTCCATTCCGCCATAGTGAGGTAGTCTGCCATTAATTGTACCGGATGGTACTCATCTGTCAATCCGTTGATAACCGGCACCTTGGAGTATGAGGCAAATTCATTGAGTTTCTCTTGTGAAAAGGTGCGGATCATGACCATATCCACCATGCGTGAGATGACACGCGCAGTATCCTTCATCGGTTCACCGCGCCCCAATTGAATATCTGCCGAAGAGAGAAAAAGTCCGATTCCTCCTAGCTGATAGATGCCTGTCTCGAAACTTACCCGTGTCCTAGTAGAGCTCTTCTCGAAGATCATACCTAGAGTTTGACGCTCTAGGTAGGGAATATACTCTTTTTGCTTGGTTTGAGCTTTGATCTTCTGCGCGAGTGTGACCATCTCCAAAATCTCATCTTTGGTGAAATCTCTGAGTGTCAAAAAGTGTCTCATGTGGGCTGTTTCCTCTTGATATGGTGCGAAGCGCCGAATTTTAAAAGAGATATTTTAACATAAAAAATCAAAAAGAACTATTGAGTTGCTCGGTTTTTGGTTAAGCATTAAAATTA
>DZAQ01000108.1 GCA_022729615.1 Sulfurovum sp. | reverse complement strand
TAAATGGTCGGAGTGAAAGGACTCGAACCTTCGACCCCCTGGTCCCAAACCAGGTACGCTACCAGACTGCGCTACACTCCGTGCTAAAAAAGAATGTAATTATAGTAGAAAAGAGATATTTTGTCAATAGATTTTTAGAAATAAATCAATTGTAGTCGCAAGATGCGGTGCGCTAGAGAAGTTCAACGCATCTTTCACCCGATTCGAGCCTGCCAATGAGGTAGCCGTCTGTCTGCGCGAGCACCTTGGGTGCGTCCGCTTCATCGACTACCCACACCATCCCCACGCCCATGTTGAAGGTGCGGTACATTTCGACCTCATCAACATACTGACTCATAAATTCAAAGACAGGAAGTATCTTGATGTCCGATCTGTTGACGATCGCTTTGATCCCCTCCGGAAGGACACGAGGGAGGTTTTCGACTATCCCCCCGCCAGTAATGTGCGCAAGCGCCTTGATGGAAGACTTGTTGGCTTTGAACTCTTTGACATAGATGCGCGTCGGTGTCAAAAGTGTCTCAATCAGGGGTTTTCCGTCGAAGTCATCTTGGAGCGACATCCCGAGCTTGTCAAAAAAGAGTTTGCGTACAAGGGAGTAGCCGTTGGAGTGGATGCCGGAGCTTGGCATGGCGATGAGCAGTTGACCGGGTCGGACATTGCTGAGTGTGTCCATTTCACTCCGTTCCGCTATGCCTACCGCGAAGCCGGCTAGATCGAAATCATCATGACTGTACATACCTGGCATTTCGGCAGTCTCTCCGCCTACAAGCGCGCATTCGCCCCGTCTGCATCCCTCTGCGATCCCCGAGACGACATTTTTGGCATTTTCCGGTACGAGCTTCCCTGTCGCGTAGTAATCGAGAAAGAACATCGGGGTTCCAAAGTTGCAGATGAGGTCGTTGACGCACATCGCTACGAGGTCTATGCCGACCGTATCGAGCCTCCCGCTCTCTATGGCGAGTTTGAGCTTCGTGCCCACTCCGTCAGTGGCAGAGAGGATCACAGGCTCTTTGTAGCCAGCAGGAAGTGCGTAGGCGCCGGCAAAAGAGCCGATCCCGCCAATTACATTTTTGTCAAATGTGGATTTGACATCATTTTTGATCGCTTCTACGAAATTGTTGCCTGCATCGATATCAACGCCGGCATCTTTATAGGATATGGTAGCCATGAAATTCTCTTTTTGTTAAATTTTTTCTTGCTTTGTTTTGTTGTCAAAATCACAAGGGGGCAGAATCTTTCTGAGGATATAGAGGGAGGGACAGAAGTTGGTCCATGCCCAGATCAGCAGCATGATCATGATGAAGAGCTGGAGCAAAAAAGCAAGCTTGAACATTTGCAATCCAGCTAGCATCATAACAAGTCCAAGCATAATAGCCATCAGCATACGCTGCGCTCTTTCAGCACACATAGCAACCCTTTCTCTTTGTTGTTTTGACCCTATTATAGCGTATTTGTATTGAGCTTTCTGCCTAGATTTGCCTCCACGGATTTGACTTTTTGGTCAATTCTGCCTATCGGTCCGGTCCGGTAGTCTATCTTGATAGTGCTATAGATACGGGAACAATCCTCTTGCAGCTGCGCATATGCCGCCTCAATGACAGCAAAAATTTCACCGACACTCTCCGCCTCGATGATAGTTCCCATCGGTGTCAACTGATACGGCAATCCACTTTGATCCACAATATCTAATACTCTTGCGACAAACGCACTTTTGCTCTGCGTTTTTTCGGTCGGAAACATCGCAAATTCCACCAATACCGACATATTGCCTCCTCTTTTTGCGTACTCAAATTGCTATAATATCGTATGAAAAATAAACCTGTGATAATAGTCGGCGGCGGGGCAAGCGGAATGGCGGCGGCAATAGTGCTAGCAAGAGAGGGTATCTCTGTCACGCTTTTGGAGCAAAACAGTAAAATCGGCAAAAAGATATTAGTGAGCGGCAACGGACAATGCAATATCACAAATCGCCATATCACGCCTGAACGATTTTATTCCCAAAATCCAAACTTTATCTCTGAAGTGTTGGCCGGATATCCATACGAAAAAATAGAGCAATTTTTTGCCACCATTGGTTTGCCCCTGGCGGAGGGCAAGGAGGGCAAGGTTTTCCCTATGAGTTTTCAAGCAAGCAGTGTTGTGAAGCTGCTGGAGTTTGAGGCGCTTCGTTTGGGTGTTGATATTGTGTGCGACTGCAAAGTGATGAGCATAAAAAATGAGGAGCGAGCCTTTTTGTTGGAGACATCCAAGGGTACAGAGACTTGCAGCGCGCTGCTGCTCGCTTCGGGTTCTTCGGCAGCCCCCAGGCTTGGAGGGAGCGCAAGCGGTATGAAGCTGGCAGAATCACTGGGGCATAGTCTCATCGAGAGTCATCCGTCACTTGTGCAGCTCTGCTCAAGCGAGAAGTGGCTCAAACAAGCAAGCGGCGCCAAAGTAAATGGGACAGCCAAGCTCTACGCAAACGATATATTGGTCGCAGAAAAAAGCGGGGATATACTTTTTGCCGATTATGGGGTCAGTGGGCTTGCTATCCTTGATGTGAGTCGCGAAGCAAGTTTGCAATTGGCGCAGTATGCCCGTTGTCGGCTCTCCTTGGATCTTTTGCCGCAAATGAGCAAAGAGCAGTTGGCGCAGTTTCTGACGGAACGCATCCAAAAAGGGAGCCAAAAGTCCCTTGTGTTGTGGCTGACGGGAGTGCTTCATGAGAGGTTGATATCAATAGTTTTGGAACAGTCAGGCTGCAAGGTCAAACTTGAGAGGGAGCTTGACCGCAAAGAGATCGGCAAATTGGTCTATACCATCAAAAATCTTCGACTCGTCATCGAGAAAACAAAAGGGTTTGAGAGTGCGGAAGTTGCGACGGGAGGTGTCGATACCAGCGAGATCGAAAGCGACACGATGGCATCTAGGAGGGTATCCGGGCTCTATCTTGCCGGAGAGATACTCGATGTGGATGGCGATAGGGGCGGATTTAATTTTCATTTCGCGTGGCTTGGCGGTATGCGAGCCGCTCAAGCAATTATTGAAAAAATAAAATCTTAGAGTATCTCTACTACTATTTTGGTGATGACAAAGCCGCCGATAACGAGCCAGAGAAACATACCCAGCGCCGTGTAGATAGGAGCCAGCCCAAGTCCTTTGAATTTGGAAAAGATTGTCCCCATACCAAGCGCTGTCATTGCCATCGTGAGGAGAAAATTGTCAAATTCATTGATAAAATTGACAACATTTTCCGGAAGAAGATGAAGAGAGTTGAAGCCCGCAACCAGTATGAAATAGACGGCAAACCATGGGATCACAAGCTGCATCTTGCCAACTCCGTCTCCCCCTTCTTTTTTGGCTTCCCATGCGAGATAGAGCCCCAAAACGATAAGCATCGGAGCGATCATGATGACGCGTGTCATTTTGACGATGACGGCAGCGTCTGCCATCTCTTTGGGAGAGCCTGGGACGGAGGCGGGTACGGCGACAACCTGCGCAACCTCATGGATAGTTCCGCCGACATAGATACCAAACTCGCGTGCGCTCATATGCAAAAAGCCTGAAGCATTTTCGATAATAGCGGTGTAGAGCAGAGGATAGAGAAACATGGAGATAGTTCCAAAAAGCACAACCATCGAAACAGCGATAGCGGTTTTGTACTCTTCTGCCTTGAGCACCGGCTCCGCTGCAAGTACCGCGGCAGCCCCGCATACGGAAGCGCCGGATGCCGTGAGTATGGAGGTGTCTTTGTCAAGTCCAAATATTTTGACACCAAGCCAAGTTCCTAGTATCATTGTAGATGTAAGCATGATGAGCGAGACTAGAAATCCATCCATCCCTACAGAGAGAATCTCTTGAAAAGTGATCCGAAATCCATACAAGACGATAGCAAAACGCAAAATCTTTTTTGCCGAAAAGGTGATACCGCTCTGCCACTCTATAGGTGTTTGGTTGTGGAGTGTATTGGCATAAAAGATGCCTAGGACGATACCGATGACAAGCGGAGAGAGACCCATTGCCTTGACTGGCGCAAAGTCAGCGATATAGACTGCGGCTGCCGCAAAAATAGCGACAAAAACAATACCGCTAATGGTTCCTTTGCGTTTTTCTGGTGAAAAAGCCATGATTTTCCTTCAATTTTTTATATTTTCTTTTGGAAATTGTACTATA
>DZAQ01000235.1 GCA_022729615.1 Sulfurovum sp. | reverse complement strand
GGTATATTTGAATGCTATCATCAGTAGAGTATCCATGCAAATGTGATCACCCATCCGATGAGCACCAGCTGCATAAAGCGGTCACTCATCACGATCTTTGTAGGGCTTCCGCTCTCTTGATCGAGAAAAGTGATCTGTAAATAACGCATTATCCCGATGATGACAAAAAGCCCCGTGAGATAGAGATTGTGCGTTTCGAGCCTTCCTGTCACTTCCGGCGAAACCGTATAGATAATATAGGCGACGATCACCACTGATGCCATGATCGCCATAGCGGTATCGAGAAACTGGAGATTGTAACCATCGATGACCTTGCGCATCTTTTTGCCGGTATCCAGAAAAATAAGGACATCATCTCTGCGTTTGGCAAGCGCCATAAAGAGTGCCAGCAAAAAGGTCATGATGACGATCCACATCGAAAGGGGTATGCCGGTGACAACAGAACCTATGAAAAGACGCAGTACAAACCCGACGGCAATGATCGTGATATCGATGATAGCGATATGCTTGAGACGCAAACTATAGGCGATATTGAGCAGCACATACCCACCCAAAATCGCCGCAGCCTCCAAAGAGAGGAGTGCCATCACAGAGAAGCCGGTTACAAAAAGTACCGCCATCACTATCAACGCCACCCTATTGGAGATGGCACCTGACGCAATGGGACGGTTTTTTTTCTTGGGGTGGAGCCTATCCTCCTCGGCGTCATGGTAGTCATTGAGCGTGTAGATAGCACTTGCCGTGAGTGAAAACGCTACAAAAGCAATGCAAGCATTGAGCAGCAACGCGCCATCAGTAATCTTGAGCGCGAAAAAAAGCGGAAGGAAAATAAAAAGATTTTTGATATATTGCTGGGGACGCATCAACTGCAAGATACTTGACACGAAAATCCTTTTAGTGCATACTATTAAATCTACTCATTAAAAAGCAGTCGAGATTGCCACGCTTCTAGCAAAGCCCACGAAGACGGTCATTGCGAGAAGTTTACGACGAAGCAATCTAA
>DZAQ01000019.1:9304-16766 GCA_022729615.1 Sulfurovum sp. | reverse complement strand
AAAAATTATAACCAAATCCCTCTAAATATATCTCCTATACTACACTGTCTTTAAAGAGATTGATAAAAGCTCCTCCATGAGTTACACTTTGCATCAAAATATAATCTCTTATAGTAGGGTGGTCAAAAATATATGCAGAATATTTCAAGAGATGAATTTTACACGAAAATCGGCAAGAATGTAGCCAAATATCGTAAAAGAAAAAACCTATCACAATTAGAACTCTCTTTAAAAATGAACTACAAGTCCGTCTCTATCATCTCAAGTGCAGAAATCTGCTATGAAGGCAAACACTTCAACCTTGAGCATCTTCTAAAAATATCACAAATCCTTGATATAGATATTTGTGAATTCTTCAAATAATTTACCTGCATTTTGTCAAATCAACGCTCTTTCAGTATCTTCAACAGTTTTCTCATGGTCTCCTCGTCTCTCCTCTCCTGCATATATGCAGACAAAATATTAAACAGCACCATACCGCCAAATAAATACCATTTCATCTCAGCCTCCTTTTAAAGCTATAACACTATTTTAGCCAAGAGATTGGTAAGGTTATGTCGTTTTTAAAGTTTCAGATACTCTCTCAGCCCATCTTGCAGTTTTTCTTGCAGTCTCACAGGTGAAACGATAGTGACATTGGGTATCCAGTATCTCACGATCTTCAATATCTCTTCATCAAAAGCAATTCTAGCGGAGACCAGTACACCACCACCTTCCAACTCTTTGACGATCGTTTGACTTGGCAAGATCTTTCTTCTTTTGAAATACTCTGCTACAGAGCTATGCACCTTCAGCACTACTTCACTCTGCTCATTGCTGAACCAAGCACTATCTTCATTTTTGATATTTTCAAGGATCTCATCATCAATACTGTATGACTCATCCGTAGATACCAACTCTGTAATCTTATTGAATGTAAATGTTTTGAGGATATCATTCTCTACGCCTGCAAGATACCAGATACCTTTCATATTGAGCAGTTTATAGGGATCGACAACTCTCTGCTTCTCTTTATAGGTGAACTCAACTTTACTACACCCTATGATAGCCGTTTCGATCAACCTGAATTCTTCTACTTTGTCACTCTGATCTTCATAGTTGTGACCTTTTATCAGATAGGCTTGATTGATTGTGTTATCCAGTATATTTTTGAGGAAATTCTCCTGCAAAGAAGGGTATAGTTCTTTGATACCGCTCAAAACTGCAAAGTTCTGTATATCCTCAAAGTTTAGCTTACCCAGATAGTAGGGTTCAAGATAATAATGATGATGCGCTTTTTTTAGAGGAAGATAGGAGAGCCGTTCATTGAGGTCTCTTTGAATCGTTCTCTTAGTAACACCAAACTCTTCAACTAGATCTTCCACAGTAAATCTTTCAGAGGCATTGAGCTTGGTGAGGATCATTGCTAGTCTTGTTGCTATCTTATCGTGCTCTTTCATATCTCTTCTTTTTGTAAGTTATATTTTCCTATTTTAGCACAACGAAGTACCAAGTGGTGTCGTTCTTCAAAAAAAGTTAGACCTCCACCTTCTATAACAGATACTCTACGCATAATTTTGCAAGCTAAAATACAAATCAAAAGCTTCAAGAGACTTATCACTAAAATTATGAAATTTATTGGGACAAAAATTGGGACAAAATCGTGCCAAAAATAGGACTTTTGGGTCAAATACCTACTAAGCAAAATAGTGTATGCAATAGAAAGTAAAATCTTCACAAATAAAAGAAATAAAGGAAATGTTGATAGATTGGAGTGGTAGCAAGAGGGGAACTCGAATCCCCGACCTCCGGCTTATGAGACCAGCGCTCTAACCAGCTGAGCTACCTTGCCATGACCAAATTTTAAAGAGATGAGATTGTATCAAAAAAAAGCTTTTTTGTCAATATAATTTGTGATAAAATTTGAAAACTTTTAAGTATGCTTCAATAAATAGTATATTAGTTTAGTCATATTGACTCATATTAATTGCATAAAAATTAGTAAGCTCTTGACAAAAAAGAAAAATATCAATACAATAGCTCTTACAAAAATCATAAATCTAAAAGGAGAATATATGGCATTTAAACCATTGGCAAATAGAGTATTGATCGAGAGAGAGAAAGAGGTTACCACAACGGCATCCGGTATCATCATCCCGGATAATGCCAAAGAGAAGCCGCTATCAGGCAGGGTACTTGCTGTCGGCAAAGATGCCGCTGAAGCGGGGATTAGCGAGGGTGATTTGGTGGTATTTGGCAAATATACAGGTACAGAGATTACACTTGACGGCAAAGAACTGCTTATCCTCAACAGTGATGATATACTCGGGATTATCGGCTGATTTTAAGGTATCTCTATACTTATAAACACAACATCTAAAAATAAAAATTACTCATACAAAAGGATTTAAAAATGGCGAAAGAGATATTTTACTCTGACAAAGCAAGAAATGGACTCTTTGAAGGTGTTTGCAAGCTTGCTGACGCTGTCAAAGTGACGATGGGACCAAGAGGTCGTAATGTTTTGATCCAAAAGAGCTACGGAGCGCCCCATATCACCAAAGATGGTGTAAGTGTGGCGAGAGAGATCGAGCTTGAAAATCCTTTGGAAAATATGGGTGCGCAGCTCGTCAAAGAGGTTGCAAGCAACACGGCAGATGAAGCCGGTGACGGCACAACGACTGCAACCGTACTCGCTCACTCCATCTTCAAAGAGGGGTTGCGTAACATTACAGCCGGCGCCAATCCGATCGAGGTCAAGCGAGGGATGGACAAAGCAAGTGCGGCGATCATCGAAGAGCTCAAAAAAATCTCCAAAGAGGTCAAAGATAAAAAAGAGATCGCTCAAGTAGCTACGATCTCCGCCAACTCTGACGAGACGATCGGCAATCTTATCGCTGAAGCGATGGAGAAGGTAGGCAAAGACGGTGTCATCACAGTCGAAGAGGCGAAAGGGATCAGCGATGAACTAGAAGTAGTAGAGGGTATGCAGTTTGACAGAGGCTACCTCAGTCCCTATTTTGTGACCAACAGAGAGAAGATGACTTGCGAACTTGACAATGCCATTCTTTTGCTCACAGACGGTAAAATCACCTCTCTCAAAGATCTCATTCCGGTTCTTGAGCAGGTGCAGCAATCAGGCAGACCGCTTTTGATCATCTCTGATGATGTAGAGGGAGAGGCGTTGGCAACACTCGTGCTCAATAGACTCAAAGGAGTACTCAACATCGCTGCCGTCAAAGCGCCAGGCTTTGGGGATAGAAAAAAGGCGATGCTCCAAGATATCGCTATTTTGACAGGCGCGACACTCATCACGGAAGAGCTTGGACTCTCTCTTGAAAAGGCAACACTTGCAGAACTCGGACACGCTTCCCGTATCGTGATAGATAAGGACAATACGGTGATTGTCGGAGGCAAAGGAGATGTCGAGGCAGTCAAGGGTCGTATCAGCGAGATCAAAACACAGATCGAAAACACTTCAAGCGATTATGACAAAGAGAAGCTCCAGGAGAGACTCGCAAAACTCAGCGGCGGCGTTGCGGTCATCAAAGTAGGCGCAGCTACCGAGACAGAGATGAAAGAGAAAAAAGATCGTGTAGATGATGCGCTTTCAGCGACAAAAGCGGCCGTTGATGAGGGTATCGTTATCGGCGGGGGCGCAGCCTTCATCAAAGCAAGCCAAAAAGTAACTCTTGCTCTTACCGGAGACGAGCAAGTGGGAGCTGATATTATCCTCAGAGCTATCTCTGCGCCGATGAAGCAGATCGCAAGCAATGCAGGATTTGACGCGGGAGTCGTAGTTGACAAAATCGGCAACAGCAGCCAAGAGCATTTGGGATTCAATGCAGCTACCGGCGAATATGTCGATATGTTTGAAGCAGGTATTATCGATCCGCTCAAAGTGGCAAGAGTCGCGCTCCAAAATGCCACTTCGGTCGCCAGCCTTCTTCTGACAACCGAAGCTACGGTAAGCGATATCAAAGAGAAGTCATCAGCTCCAATGATGCCGGATATGGGCGGCATGGGAGGCATGGGCGGGATGATGTAATTTCCGCTCCGCTCAAGCAATTCAAAAGCTGCTGACTTTTATTTTGAGTCAGCAGCCATAAATACACAATACTCTATCTCGATCTCATCCCCATCATGCAAACAATCACTATCATTCCATAGCTTCTAAAAGATGAAGAACTTTGTCACTCCTTCAGGCACACAATGGCTATTTGCGCAAAAGTGCCTGAAACTCAAATGCCGGAGCAGGTTTGGAGAAAATATATCCTTGTGCGTAATCACACCCTAATTTTTGAAGCATGGTATATTGCTCCTTGGCTTCTATCCCTTCTGCCACCACCTCGATACCGAGTGCATGAGCCAAAACAACTATCGCTCGGACAGTCTCTTGGTGATTTTTGTCCTCATCGATTTTATTGAGCAGTAAACGATCGATTTTGAATACATGTATCGGCAATTTTTGCAGCTGTTCTATCGATGAACCGCCGACTCCAAAGTGATCCAGCGAAAGATTTACACCAATTTTTTTCAACAGAGTAAACTCGTGCTCGGTTTTAAGCGGATCCTCTACAGCATCAGATTCCGACATATCAAGATTGAAATAGTGCGGGTCAACCTTGTGGTCAATAAAGAGCTGCTCAAGCTTCTCGCCTAGCTGATAATGTATAAGTTCTCTAGCTGATATATTTATCGAAACCTCAATAGCCTTGAAGCCAAGTTCGTCCCATCGCTTCTGCTGAAAAATAACCTCTTCAAGTACAAATGTGCCAATATTTACAACAAGACCGCTTGTTTCGGCTATATGGATAAACTTCTCGGGCGTTATCATGCCAAATCTCGGATGGTTCCATCTCACCAGCGCCTCTGCTCCATGTACCTGCATCGTCTTGAGGTTAATGATCGGCTGATAATAGACTTGAAACTCCTTTTTTTGCAATCCGGCTTTTATCTCATCAATTAAAATTATCTCTTCCTCGCGCACTTGATTGAGTTCAGTTCTAAAAATCGCAACATTCCCATCCTTATTCATTTGCGCCATACTCAATGCGCGATAGGCATGATCGATAAGTTTATTGGCATTTCTCCCATGATCCGGAAAAAGCGCTACTCCTATAGAAAAAGTGAGATTTAAATTTTTATTGCTACTTATAAGGAAACGGGACATTTTCTTGGAAATCTCTTTGGCTCTAGCCAATGCCTCTTCTTCACTATCGGTCACATTTTCTACAATATAGAGGAAATTATCGCCGTCAATTCGATATGCAAAAGCATTCTCCTTCTCTTGTCCCACAAAAAATTCAGCAATTTTTCTCAAAACACTGTTGACATACCCCAAGCCAAAGGTTGTCTTGATAGATTCAAACTCATTGATGCCAAAAACATAGAGTGCAATTTTTTTTGATTCCCTTTGTGCACTAATGACCATCTTATTGATATCAGAGAGAGCCTTGAACTGCCCAGGAAGTTCGGTAAGAAAATCTAATTCTCCAAGTTTCTTGAAATTCTCCTCCTCTCTTATATCCCTCATGGCATCCTGAAGGACACAAATGATCGAATTTTGTACATTCCATTTGGAGTGATCGATATAGATATTTACATACTCTACTGCATCGTCTATGGTCATTTTGACCTTTTCAAGTCGAATAGTCCCCTTTGAAGCACTGCGATGATTTTCGATAACTTCATAAATTGGAATACTCTCAGAGTGCCCAAGCTGCAAATAAATCTCCTTCGGGGGTTTTGTATTTTCCACAAAAGGATCGAGCTGCAAAAGTTTTCGAGCTGCTCTATTTGCAGAGAGGACTTTATAGTCGGTAGAGAAAACAACAACTGCCTCATCTTGGTATTCATTGGCATTTTTAAAAAGCTTGACCTCTCCTTGAAGCCTGGAAATCTCTCTTGAGTAGTATCTCCTCATCCATATAAGCAACCCCGTTGCAGCCAATACAGATATTATTCCCAATAAAGTTAAACTATCCATTCTCTTTCCTTCTTGTTATAGGATTTTTTTTGCATACGATTGAAATTCGTGTGCAGGCAGCGGTTTGGAGAAGTAGTACCCTTGCGCTATATCACACCCAAACTCTTTGAGCATCTCATAGGTTTGCTTATCTTCGATCCCTTCAGCCGTCACCTGAAGATCAAAAGTATGCCCCAAATCTATCATCGCCCTGACAATCTTCTGGTGTTCATCATTGCGCACCATATCTGTCACAAAAGCACGATCGATTTTGAGCGTATCGAGTGAAAAGTCTTTCAGATACTCAAACGAAGAGTACCCTGTGCCAAAATCATCCAATGCGATCTGCACCCCAAGTTTTTTGAGCCTTTCAAACTCTCTTTTGCTTGCTTCCACATTTGTCATCGCAATATTTTCCGTAATTTCAAATTTCAATAAAGCCGGAGAAATCTTGTATTTGTCGAGTATTTGAGCAATAAAATCCACAACCTTGCCATCTTCTATCTCCCGCAAAGTAAGATTGATGGATATCTGTATTTTATTAAATTTCAACATTTCCCATTTTTTCAACTGTTTGACAGCATCTTCGATGACAAATCTTCCAATTTCAATAATAAGTCCGCTCTTTTCTGCAACAGGAATAAACATTGCCGGCGAAATCAACCCTTTTTTTGGATGATTCCATCGAATCAGCGCCTCTGCTCCCCAGATTATATCATTTGCCATCACCACCAAAGGCTGGTAGTAGAGCTCAAATTCTCTATTCTCCAGCGCATCAAGCATTTCACCATAAAGCTCTGCCTCATTGTATCTGCTTTTTACAAAAGCTCCCTCCTCATCCACTGCAATATAGTTGCCTCCATGGTTTTCGGCTTCCGACAGCGCCTTATAAGCTGCATCAATCAACGCATCAACACTCTTGCCGCTTTTTGGGAAAATACTCACGCCCGCAGAGAATGTCACCTTCATCCTTGCTCTTGAGTATCCGTAGAGCTCTTTTAGTCCACTCTTTATCTCTTCTACCGCATCTTTGGCATCATCACTCTTTTGAACATCAGGCAAAAACAGTAGAAACTGATTGCGCAGCATATGATATATATCTCCATTTTTTTTGGATGTGATGTATTTGAGATGGTCAGCAATTTCTACTATCAATCCATCCGTCAATTGGTATCCGAGCATTGCCCTTAATTCAGAAAAATTATCGATCGAAATGAGCACAAGCGCAAAAGAGCGATCTTGTGAATTCATTTTACTTACCATCATTCCAATATTATAAATTGCCTTATTTTGATTGGGAAGCAGGGTGAGATAGTATCTATTGCGCAATGTGCTGAGCTCTTTTTCTGCGAGAAGGTCGCTGAGTCCGACAACAAAACATAAAGGCTTATGCTCCACCACTGCCAAAAAAATCTTTATCGGAATTTCACCTTTGGGTGTCAGCAATTCTAAACGCTCAGAAAACTCTCCATCCCGACCAAGATTGATTTTATTTACTTTTAGATAATCAAAGAT